>JAISBH010000097.1 GCA_031266295.1 Oscillospiraceae bacterium
CAGCCTGTTCGTGAGGCGGCCCACGCTGCTGCTACTGGACGAGCCGACGACAGGCCTGGATTACCGCGAGTGCAGCCAGATGATGAACCAGGTCGCCGCGCTGAACCGCGAGAGCGGCGTAACCGTGCTGATGATCACCCACGACATGGAGGTCGCGCTGGACTTCGCGTCGCGGATGATGGTGCTCAGCGGGGGTAAGCTGATTACCGACGGCGCGACAAGGTCGGTCATGCGCGATGAGACGTCGCTCAGGCGCGCGTCGTTGGTTCCGGCGCAGATGGTCGCGCTCGCGCAGAGGCTGGGGCTCGCGCCAGGCGAGGCCGACGACGCCGAGTCGCTGGCGGATTGGATCGCCGACAACGCGCGGGGAGGTGCGTACGATGCCCGGCATTCTTGAGTACCAGAGCGGCGACACGATTCTCCATCGTACGCATCCGCTCGTGAAACTCTTGCTGGCCGTCTCGGTTTGCGCCGGCGGATTCATCACGCAATCGCTGTTGTTCAACCTGGCGCTGCTGCTGTTGTCGATCAGCGGCGGGTTCGCGCTGGGCATGGGCCGCAAGATCAAGGCCACGCTCAAGGGCGCGGGTTCGCTGTGCCTGTTCCTGTTCCTCGTGCAGCTGCCGTTCGTGCGATCCGGCCGTACGCTGATACCGCTACCGTTCGGGTTAAAGGTGACCGATATGGGGCTGCGGTTCTGCGCGCAGCTGGGTATGCGGCTGCTGGGCGCTACGCTGCCGCTGGTACTTATGCTGGGCGTTACCCGTTTGAGTGATTTAACGAATACGCTCGTCGCGCAATTGGGCATACCCTATCGCTACGCGTTCGTCGTGACCACCGCTATCAGATTCATACCGATACTCTTCGTCGAAATGCACGACGTGATCGAAGCGCAGACCGCGCGAGGCGTTGAGCTGGACGGGTCGTTCACCCAGAAGATACGGCTGATACCGCCGCTGTGCGTGCCGCTGCTGGTGTCATGCGTGCAGCGTATGGAAAATAACGCGCTGGCTGCCGAGCTGCGCGGATTCTACTTGCGCAAGCGAGGCAGCGGTTATCGCAAGTATCCGCTCAATGGAGCGGATGCGCTAGTGCTAACCGTGTGCGCGGCGATCCTTGCCATTGCAATAATAACGTAATAGAATGGGAGTTATGAGAATCGGCTAGCGTAAGCCGTTATTATAAAGGCAGGAGCCGTTATGGAACATATATTATTGATGGGTAACGAGGCTGTCGCATACGGCGCGATCGACGCCGGGGTATCCTTCGTCAGCGGGTATCCCGGCACGCCGTCCACCGAGGCGCTGGAGACCGTCGCCCGCCTGAAACCCGATGGCGTGCATGTCGAATGGTCGGTCAACGAGAAGGTCGCGCTTGAGGCGGCGGCTGGCGCGTCATATGCCGGAGCGCGCGCTCTGGTCACCATGAAGCAAGTGGGGCTGAACGTCGCCAGCGATCCGTTGATGAGCCTGAACTATGTCGGCGTGAAGGGCGGCCTGGTCATACTCTCCGCCGACGATCCCGGCCCGATATCATCGCAGACGGAGCAGGATACGCGGCGGTTTGCGCAGTTCGCACGGCTGCCTGTGCTCGATCCATCCTCACCCGAAGAGGCCTACGCGATGACCCGCGCGGCGTTCGAGCTGTCGGAGCTATTCCGTGTGCCTGTGCTGCTGCGACCAACGACGCGTGTGTGTCACGCGTGTTCTGCAGTCGAACGGATGGAGCCTACGCCGCTAGTCAAGCCGTCCGGTTTCGTGAAGGGCAAGGAGTGGGTGATATTCCCCAGGCTATCATACGAGGCGAAGAAGCGGATTGTTGCGCGTGAGCCGGAGTTGGCCGAGGCGCAGCGGCCGTTCAATAAGATAGATGAGATAAACGGCGATACGCCGGCGTTGATAGGCGTCGCGTGCGGCGGTATCGGTTCGGCGTATGCCCGCGAGGCTATATTGAACCTCGGTCTGCGGTGCAGGATACTGCAGATCGGCGCGCCTAATCCGTTTCCAGAGGCGATGGCGGCTGAGTTCATCGATGGATTGGAGTGCGTGCTGGTAGTCGAGGAATTGGATCCGGTTATTGAGGATGGTTTGAGACCGCTGATGAACGGGATTCCGCTGCACGGCAAGCGCGATGGCGTGATACTTGTCGCGGGTGAATTGAGCGCGGCGATTGTCGAAAGCGCGCTGCGAACCATTGTTCCCGTCCGCGCGATAAATGGCGGCGGCGCGAAGGAATCCGCTTCGGCGCGGAAACCGATAGCAGGTTCAGAAGATGTAGACTCTGCGGAACGTCCGGTTCCGCCCGTTCGCCCGCCGGTACTCTGCGCCGGATGCCCGCACCGCGCCAGCTTCTATGCGGTCAAGCGAGCCGCGAAGGGCCGCAAGGCTATCTTCTGCGGCGATATAGGGTGTTACACGCTAGGGAACGCGCCGCCGCTGGACATGGTCGATACATGTCTATGCATGGGCGCGGGCGTGACGGTGGCTCAAGGGTTGAAACAGGCTGATCCGGAAGCGTATTGTTTCGCGTTTATAGGCGATTCGACATTCTTTCACTCGGGCATGACCGGCGTGCTGAACGCCGTGTATAACCGCGCGGATATGATCGTAGTCGTGCTGGATAACCGCACGACGGGCATGACGGGCCGTCAGCCGCATCCGGGCACGGGTGAATCTGCGGTGGGTGAATCCGCGCCGGAGGCGTCCATAGAGGCGATATTGCGCGCGCTGGGCGTCGCGTCCGTACGCCGCGCGAATCCGTTCGACGTCGAGGAGGCCATCGAGACCACGCATGAGGCGATGGACGAGAAGGGCGTGCGCGCGATAGTGTTCGAAGCGCCATGTATCGCGGTAGCGAAACCGGGCAAGCCGATGTCCATAGATATAGCGAGGTGCGCGGGCTGTCAGGTATGCGTGAAGGCGCTGGGCTGTCCGGCGCTGTCATTCCAGCCAAGCCCGAAGTACGAGGGCAGAATCGTGGCGCATATCAACACGGCGTTATGCACGGGGTGCGGGCTGTGCGCGCAGATATGCCCGACGGAGTGCATCCAGCCGATCGATCTGTTATGCGGGAGCGGGGGTGGCGGGTTGTGAACTGTCTATTGTGCGGGGTAGGCGGGCAAGGAACGGTGTTGGCGTCGCGGCTGATAGCGCAGTGCGCGATGGATCGCGGCGCGTTCGCGAGGACGGCGGAGACGATAGGGATGGCGCAGCGCGGCGGCAGTGTGGTCAGTCATGTGCGATGGTGCAATGAAGCGGCCGCAATACCGTCGCCGCTGATATCGCTGGGAAGCGCGGATATACTGATTGGATTCGAGCCGGGCGAAGCGGTGAGGTGTCTGCCATACTTGAAGGCGGGTGGCGCGGCGGTGGTCAGCGTCAACGGTATAACGTCGGCGGTGGCGTCGTTATCAGGTCGGCAGGTGGAAGCGTCGGTGTTCGTTGAGTACCTGAGAAAGGCTGTGCCGCAGTTAATCCTAATTGATGGAGCGGCCATTGCGGAGAAGGTAGGTTCGGCAAAGACGCTGAACATGGCGCTGCTGGGTGCGGCGGCTGACTTGCTGGGGTTTTCGGCGGAAACGATGCTGGACGCGCTGCGCAAGCGGCTTAGTCCCCGGTTGATAGAATTGAACAAGCGCGCGCTTGAGGAAGGCGCGATGGCCAAGGAGGCTTCCATATGACCATGCCCAATGACACGCTGGCCGCGATACGCGGGCAGGTGCGGATGCTGAAGACTGTGCGGGATGGCTTCTATGCGAAGAGGTTCGCGGATGTGGATGCGGACGATATTAAGACGCAAGCGGATTTCGAGACGTTGCCGTTTACTGATAAGGATGCACTACGGGACGCGTATCCGCTGGGTTTGGCGGCGGTTCCGGCGCGGGATATAGTGAGGATACACTCGTCGTCAGGCACGACGGGCACGCCTGTTATTATACCGTATACGAGGCAGGATGTGTTGGACTGGGCGATAATGTTCAAGCGGTGTTATGAAATCGCGGGAGTGACGGAGGATGATCGCGTACATATTACGCCGGGGTATGGGTTGTGGACGGCGGGGATAGGGTTCCAGGCAGGCGCGGAGCTGCTTGGCGCGATGGCTATACCGATGGGTCCGGGGAACACGGATAAGCAACTGCAGTTTATGCAGGATCTGGGTTCGACAGTGTTGACGGCGACTAGTTCGTACGCGCTGCTGCTGGCCGAGGAGATAGAGAGGCGGGGCATACGAGATAAGTTGAAGTTGCGCAAGGCGCTGATAGGTTCGGAGCGGTGGGGAGAGAAGATGCGCGCGAGGATCGCGAGCGAGCTGGGCGTGTCGCTGTACGATATATATGGATTGACGGAGATATATGGGCCGGGGATAGGGATAAGCTGCGACGCGGAACGCGGGATGCATATGTTCGATGATTTCGTGTACAGCGAGGTGATTGATCCGAAGACGGGGGAAGTTGTGCCCGATGGGGAGCTGGGCGAGCTGGTAATAACGACGCTACGCAAGCAGGGTGCGCCGCTGATACGGTACAGGACGCATGATTTGACGAGGATGCTGGGCGGCGGAGAGTGCGCGTGCGGATGCGAATATCCGAGGATTGATACGATTCTGGGGCGGACGGATGATATGGTTAAGATAAAAGGGGTGAATGTGTTTCCAGGGCAGATAGACGACATGTTAAAGGGAGCGGAAGGGGTAAGCAGCGAGTATCAGGTGATGATTGATCACTTTGAGGGACGCGACAGGTTCACGCTGTTCTTCGAGACGGAGTGGCAAGACGAGTCGCGGCGAACTCTAGAGCGTGACGTAGCAGCCTTGGCGCGGGGTAAGCTAGGGTTCACGATAGTACCGATGGGCGTATCGATTGGGGAACTGCCACGCAGCGAAAAGAAGAGCACACGCATATTCGACAATCGTTACTGACACGGGGAACGCCCCCTCTGCCGCTGCGGCGGCATCTCCCCCTAGGGGGGCGATGAGGGTTGTCGGTTACGATACGCCCGCAAGCAACGGGGAACCGGTTGCGTTACGAGATAGACTCTAAATCACAACCGGCTGGCCGAAACCGACGGCTTGTGCGCAAACGATGGTCCAGGCGAAGCCTGGTCAGGATTCGAAAGGGCGGATAGCCCTTCGCAGGGTACCGGGACAGAGTCCCGTAAACTCCGTTCACCCCCCATCGGGGGGAAGGGGGGCGTTCCCCAACGCATCGTGTCAGTTATCATCGGTAAAATCGAAGCTCTTACTCCCGCGCCCCGCCAGTGAAGATGCTAGATATAGGGTAATAGTCAACTTACGCCATAGTGGCGGGGCGCTACAAACTTAAAGCGCATTCGGTTCGCAAACCGAACAGCGTCCCGCCGCAGCGACCGAGTGCAATCGGTAAAAAGTGAAAGGACTCACGCATGAATATCCACCTGGATCTCTTCGTTACATTCTGCAAGATTGGCGGACTAACATTCGGTGGCGGTTACGCTATGTTGCCGATGCTGCAGCGCGAGGTCGTCGAGAGCCGCAAGTGGGCCACGGAATCTGAAATCATGGACTATTACGCCGTTGGTCAATGCCTGCCCGGACTCATCGCGGTAAATACCGCCATATTCACTGGTAACAAGGTAAAAGGGCCTATGGGAGGGATATGCGCGGCGCTGGGCGTGGTGTTCCCGTCGCTCGTGGTAATAACCGTGATCGCCGCGTTTCTCAACAACTTTGCGGAACTGGCGATTGTGCAGAGCGCGTTCGCCGGGATTCGCGTGTGCGTGCTGGTGTTGATAGCTAACGCGATTATCAAGTTAAGAAAAGGCTCGTTGGTGGACTGGTATACGTGTGTGCTGTTTGCCGCCGTGTTCCTGCTATCCATATTGACTGATGTTTCGCCGATATTGTATGTGGTCGCCTCCGCTCTAGCGGGGGTATTTATCCAGTGGCGCACCGCGCGCGGAGGGGCAGCCTCATGATACTGTTGCGTCTATTTTACGAATTCTTCATGACAGGACTGTTTGCGGTCGGCGGTGGGTTGGCTACGCTGCCGTTCCTCGAACGCATATCAGCGAACACGGGCTGGTTTACGCATCAGTCGCTGATAGACATGATTGCCATATCCGAGGCGACTCCTGGCCCGATAGGCATCAATATGGCGACATATGTCGGATATATTACGGCTGGAATACCGGGCGCGCTGGTTGCCACGCTAGCCGAGGTGCTGCCGTCGCTGATCATCGTGCTGATACTGGCGCGGTTCCTAAAGGCCTTCGCCGCGCATCCGACGGTCAAGGCGGTGTTTTACGGTATCCGTCCTGCGTCGGTCGGGATGATCGCCGCTGCCGGTTTCAGCGTGCTGAAGATATCGCTGTTGGATCTTCCGGCGTTCGGGTTGACTCGCAGTATAGCTGATCTGTTCCAATGGAAAAGTTTAATTCTGGGTGCTGTCCTTGCGGTTGCGCTGAACATAAAGGAATGGAAGATACACCCAGCGCTTGCTATTGCGGCCAGTGCGGCGATTGGCGTTGTGTTCCGTTTTGGACGGTAGGATGGGGGGAGTTTTATGCTAAGGAAGAGAGCGTTGAAATATGAGGGTTGCGCTACGAAACGCTCGGCTATCCGCTGCGGCGGGACGCTGTTCGATCTGCGGATCGAACGCGCTTTAAGTTTGTGGCGCCCCGCCACTATGATGTAAGCTGTCAACTTCTTTATAGCATTTTACTGGCGGGGCGCATGGTTGGAACGGGGGAACGAGGAACGTCCCTGCGGGGAGCCTGGGACTCTGTCCCAGACCCTGCGAAGGGCTGTCCGCCCTTTCGAATCCTGACCAGGCTTCGCCTGGACCATCGTTTGCGCACAATCCATCGGTTTCGGCCAGCTTGTTATGCTTTAGAGTCTATCTCGTAACGTAACCGACAACCCTCATCGCCCCCCTAGGGGGAGATGTCGCCGCAGCGACAGAGGGGGTTCCCCGTCACCCCGTAGGGGGAAATGTCGCCGGGAGTTCCCCCGTAGTGAGAGATGTCTATGACGCGGCTTCGCGTTTCTGCAGAAGAACCGCGCCGATTACTATTACGCCCTTGAACGCCTCCCGCAGGAAGGGCGGCACTCCGACTAGATTCAACAGATTGTTCATTACAGCGATGATTAGCGTGCCTAACACTGTGCCTAGTATGAATCCGCGCCCACCGCTCATGCTCGTGCCGCCTACTATTACTGCCGATATCGCGTCCATCTCATTCCCGCTGCCCGCGTTCGCGTAATCCATACTCCCAATCCTAGACACTTGCAGTATTGCCGATACTGCCACCATCACACCCATCAGCGTGTATACCATCCGCTTTACCCTCTGTACGTTCACCCCGGATAACCGCGCCGCCCGTTCATTGCTCCCTACCGCAATCACATGCCTGCCGAACGCGGTACGCTTCGATACCACATAGAATATCACTGCACAAACCATCCAGTACACTATTGGCATGATCAACTGCCCGCCAACCTTTAAACTCGCTATCTGCAAAAAAGGCTTCGGTACCGACGGCGTGTATCCTTGCATGAAGTGCTGCGTCACACTGCGGCATATCTTCATCGTCCCTAGCGTCGCTATGAACGGCGGCAGCTTCCCACGCGTTACCAATATCCCTGTCAACTCGCCCAGCATACCGCCCATTATTATTCCGGCAATAATACCAATTATATACGCCGATACGCCGCTGATCCCCAGACCCAGCAGCACCCCGCGCGGCCCGGTATCAATCAATACCATTACCATCGCGCCAACCGCAACCAGCGTTGAACCTACCGCTAAGTCAATTCCCCCGGATATAATAACGAACGTCATCCCCAGCGCGATGATCCCTATCCCCGCATTGTTGCGCAGTATGTTCAGCCAGTTCATAACCCACCGGTTCAACCACTCGCCTGCGCTGCTGAATCCAAAACCCAGCGCCAGCGTCTGCAGCACAATCATAACGACCAGCGCCGCTCCCGTGCTGAACAGCGGCGACGAACTCCACCTGCGCTTGAACCATCTCATCATATTCATAATACGCCGTCCCCCGTCGCTAGACGCATAATCGTCTGTTCCTGCATCGTCTCCCCCGCAACCTCTCCCGCGATCCTCCCGTGATACATCACCAGCGCGCGGTCGCACACCCGGATGATCTCCTGCGTCTCGCTGGACAGCAGCGCAATCGCCACCCCTTGCCGCGCCAGATTCATAATAATGTCGTATATCTCTTCCTTAGCGCCGACGTCTACCCCCTGCGTTGGATTATCCAATATCAACGCATTCGGGCTGCTGCTCAACCACTTGGCCAGCACTACCTTCTGCTGATTGCCTCCCGATAAACTTGTAATCATGTCCGTCGGCTTCGACATCTTGATTCGCAAACTCTTTACCTGCTCGTCAAACATCGCGCGCTGTTTCTGCTTGTCGATGAATCCGAACCGACTAATGCGCGGCCATACCACTATCGAGCCGTTCTCAATGGCGCTCATATCCTTTATGATGCCGTTCTCTTTGCGGTTTCTGGGCAGGTACGCTATGCCGTAATCACCTGCGCGCGCCGAGCCTTTCAAGCGGAATGGCTTGCCTTCCAGATATAAATCCCCCGAGTATGGTTCGCCCGCTCCGAATATAGACAGAAACAGCTCGCTGCGGCCGTCGCCTAATAAGCCGGTTACGCCGAGTACCTCTCCGGCGTGCAGGTCAAACGATATATCCTTGAAGCTCACGCCGCTCAATCTCTCCGCGCGCAGCACGCTCCTTGACGCTTTGCGCGTCTGGGTGAGCATATCGGTCCGTACATCGTGCCCCACCATGAATCGCGCCAAATCCGCCGCCGTTACCCCCGCAACCTGTCCCGTTGCGACTGTCTCCCCGTCGCGCAGAACCGTATATCGATCCGCAATTTGTATAACCTCACGCAGTTTATGCGATATAAATACGATCCCTACGCCTTGAGCGCGAAGAGTGCGCATCATCGCGAATACGCGCTCTATCTCCGGCTCGGTCAATGAGGTCGTCGGTTCGTCCATGATAATTATGGAGGCGTTAGTCATCATCGCCCGCGCTATCTCGACAATCTGTTTATATGAAGCGTCCAGACCGCGCACCATCGTGTTCTCGTCAAGTCCGATATTCATCCGCTCGAACATGCGTCGGCTCTCCGCGCGCATCCTTGGCGTGTCGAGCGTTCCGAACCGCGTCCGAATCTCCCGCCCGAGGAATAGGTTTTCATATACGGTCAGATCGTTGATAAGGTTTAGTTCCTGATGTATGAACGCAACGCCCGCCGCCAAACTATCCTTCGGTCCAGCGAATGAGACGGGTTTTCCATTGATCAGCACATCCCCTGAATCCTGTCTCAAAACGCCGCCCAGTATATTCATCAGCGTGGATTTTCCCGCACCGTTCTCGCCTAGCAAGGCGTGTATCTCTCCGCCCGATAGACGGAAGTCTACTTTGCGCAGAACGTTGTTGGAGTCAAAGGATTTGGTTATCGCGCGCATTATTAAGTCCAAGCGGCTACCTCACTGTCATCGGCTGTCAATAAACAGAAGTCCCCCCTCCGACGTCAGTTGGCGTCGGAGGGGGGACGCGCCGTTTAATAAGGAGAGGTAGGATCGAGGTAGTCTGCGCAGTTCTCGCGATCTACGATCGTGGTTGGGATTATCTTGACTGCGTCGGGGGTTTCGCCGTTGAGCGCCGCTACGGCAACGTCCACCGCGTCCATGACCATGCGCGGGCTGTACAGCGCGCTCTGAATCCAAATGTCTTGATTGTCCGGCATCATCTTGAAGTATTCCTGGCATCCGCCGCCACCGGTGACAACCTTGACGTCCGTGCGGCCCGACTCCGCGATAGCCTGCAGCACGCCGATGGAGGTCTCATCGTCCATTGAATACACGGCGTCGATCTTCTGGTTGCTGACCAGTATGTCCGCGAAATCCTTCAGCCCGTCCTCGCGGGTGAATTTGGTCGCGTAGGTCAGGATGTTCAGGTTCGGCGCGATCTCGGCGATCGTGTCAATGAAGCCCTTTTTGCGCAGTTCGGATACCGAGCCGCTCGTCGGTACTTCCAGCACAACGACGGTGGCGTCAGGCCCCACCTTGTCCACGATATACTTCGCGCCTTGTATGCCCATATCCTCGTTGTCGCCGGTGACGCGGTACACACCCTCGGCCTCAATGGCTATATCAAAGTTGACGACCGTGATCCCTTGATCGATCGCAGCCTGGATGGGCACCTCCATGCCTTCCCATTGCGGGAACGCGATGATGGCCTGCGCTCCCCACGTGACCAAGTCGTCCAGCTGCGCGGTCATCTGCTCCGCGTTTTCGCTGGTATACATCGTATATTCAACCTGGTCCGACAGTTCCTTGCAGCGCGCCTCGGCATAATACGCCACACCCGCGACCCAACCGTGAGTTACGGCGGGAGCCAGGATGCCTACCTTGAACTTCGTTTGCTCCGCACCGACCGATGCTGCGGTCAGACCGCACAGCATAGCCAGCGTCAGCAGGATTACCAACGCCTTCTTCATTGAACAACCCTCCCATTAATACGTCGATGGATTGTTGAAATTCTAACATTTTAGCCGCAGCTTGTCAAGATGTAAGGACGGCGGGTTCCGCCCTGTGGAGTGGATTGCCTATCTGGATTATCAACACGGCCCGACGCGCCGGATCATTATCGCGTAGTTGGTGATCAGCTGATCGTCAGCACTCGCGATACCTTCCAGTCGCAGCGTGTCGCCTGGATTTAGACTCAGTGCGGCGGGCGGATTGTTATAGCTGATCTGGGTCGGCGATGGCGTGCACTGCATCTGCTGTTCCGATCCGTTGAGCGTCAGCCGCACGCCCGGCTCCTGCGTGTAGGAATTGGGTCCGATCTGGAACTGGTAGTTTATAACATACATCCCGCGATCCACTATCCTGAAACTCAAGCCGTCCGACGATAGCTGCGCAACCTCGTTGCCCGTGATGAATGGCTGCACCGGGAATTTAATGGGAGTATAGAACCCATTCTGCAGTGCTTGATAGGCGTCCCCTGTCGCGAACAACTCCTTGCCATGATGATAGCTGGTATCTGTATGGGCGTGGGGTTGGGCGTAGGGTTGGGTGTGAGGGTGGGGTTTGTGGTCATGGTCGGGGCGGTGATCGGGGCGGTGGTGATCGTGATCATGCGACTCGTTATATTGTTTTGCCCAACAAGGTTGGCCATAACCAGGTATGAACGGATTATACGGCGGATAGTGACCGCCGTCGGGCCTGACTGGGAACGAAGGTATGCGGCAGTCTGGGCCATGATAATGGTGATCATGACACGGAGGCTCAATATGGCAGTGATCATGACATGGAGGCTCAATGTGACAGTGATCATGACACGGAGGCTTAATGTGACAGTGGTCGTGACACGGAGGCTCAATATGGCAGTGATCATGACACGGAAGCTCAATATGGCATTGATCGTGACACGGCTTTGGTGACGGACATATTTTATGCGGCGGCTTGATTCGAGGGGAAGGCACACATACGCAGGGGCCAGGCTTGGGACGTTCGCGCTTGCAGTTGGGCTTGGGAAGCTGGCGACTGTGGTGAATGCTGCAGCCGCATTCCGGCAGTCGGCGGTGACGGTGTCGGCGATCGTGGTAGTCGTCGCAATCGTCGTCACAACGCTTAGGGCAGGGACCGGGTATCGGCGGCCAGGGCGCAGGATGGTAGTGCAGGAAGCACTTTGCGTCGGCGGCTTGTGATATATTATCTGTGTACAATTCGTTGTAGTCAGCCATATATTATACCTCATTTCGAGTGTGGTTCATTGATGAATGCAGAAAAAACTGCAGGATAGTGAAGCTGTCCGATGCCGATATGTGCCTTTGGATTGTAGAGTAATAGTTGATTTTAATTATGCGTCATAAGGATGCTCACAATACCATATGCGCGGTGATTGTATTAGGTGATTGTATTATGAGTAAATAACGCGAGCGCGACGAGGGTTGCGCTGCGAAGCATTCGGCTGTCCGCTGCGGCGGGACGCTGTTCGATCTTCGGATCGAATGCGCTTTAAATTACTAGCGCCCCGCCACTATGACGTAAGTTGTCAACTTTCTTATAACATTTTTACTGGCGGGGCGCAGGGTTTGGAACGATGGAACGAGGAACGACCCTGCGGGGAGCCTGGGACTCTGTCCCAGACCCTGCGAAGGGCTATCCGCCCTTTCGAAACCTGACCAGGCTTCGCCTGGACCATCGTGGTACACAATCCATCGGCTTCGGCCAACCGGTTATGCTACGATACTCTATCTCGTAACGTAACCGACAACCCTCATCGCCCCCTTAGGGGGAGATGCCGCCGCAGCGGCAGAGGGGGTTCCCTGGGGAGGTCGGGAGGGGGTTCTCAATAGCCTTCCCGAAGGCGCGGATGCGCCGCGCTATCCGCCCTTTCGAAACCTGACCAGGCTTCGCCTGGACCATCGTGATACACAATCCATCGGCTTCGGCCAGCCGGTTGTTTTCGATAGTCTATTCCGTAACGCAACCCGTTCCCCGTTCTCCCGTTCCAAACCTTGGGGGAGGTCGGGAGGGGGACGAGAGTCCCCTTCCCGAAGGCGCGGATGCGCCGCGCTATCCGCCCTTTCGAAACCTGACCAGGCTTCGCCTGGACCATCGTGATACACAATCTACCGGCTTCGGATAGTCGGTTGTACCTGGATAGTCTGTTCCGGAACGCAACCGGTTCCCCGTTGCTTGCGAACCACATCGTAACCGACAACCCTCATCGCCCCCTCAGGGGGAGATGTTGCGGCGCGCAGCGCGAAGCGGGCGCGTATCCGCAGAATCCCGAAGGGATTCTTACCTATCTCCGCAGCGACAGAGGGGGTTAACCCCGGAGGAGGTCGGGAGGGGGATGTGAGTTGAGCGTAGCGAGGGCGCGCAGCGCACTTCCCGAAGGCGCGGATGCGCCGCGCGCCGCGGCCGACTATGTTCGCTTGTGAATCGTGTAGCCGGTTACCGACATCGTAGCAACCAGCGTGCCTAACTCGTCCGTTATCCGCACCAGATAAGATTGCACCGTGTTCCCGCGTGATTCCTGCCGCGCTTCGGCCAGAAGTCGCCCGCCCTTGGGCTGCTTGTGAAAATTGATCGTGTTTGACAGCGATACTACCCGCGTATCCTCGTCGTTCGTAGCGACCGCGAACGCGTAATCTCCAAGCGTGAATATCACCCCGCCCTGCACCGCGTTCTCTACCCGCCGATGCTTATCCCTAAGCGTCAGCCCGACCACTGCGTACCCATCCCCTACCCGCTCAATCTCTGCGCCAAGCACATCAACCGCAAACCTATCCGTCGCTCCAAAGAAGGCCGCTGCACTTTCTATATCCTTCATAACTATCTTCTCATCCCTCTCAAAATCATACTAGCTACATTAACATACATACCCCACCTATTTCAACCCTAAACAACCATATAATCCCATAATTGCCATAAAATACCATAAATAACAATTATTACCTGCCATTTATTTACCACCTGATCCCGGAAAAAAGCCAGCAAATTCCAGGAAAAATCCAGGATGAGGCATAAAAATCCAACCTTGTAAATTTCTCTCAGATATGGTAGAATACTGACTGCAAACGTATGGGAATGAATGGGAAAAACGGTGAATTATGGGTATTACGTATGCGCGATGGTCATTTAAGGCGGCCGTCACAGCCGTTGTTATAATAATTATATTATCGCTACATACCGCTGCCTTAGCGGATCTGAACCCCGTCCCCCCAGGCAACGCCGCGCGCGTCGGCGACGCTACGTATATCGTCGCCGACCCGAACGCCTCGGTTCCGGCGACGCTTTGGCTGTCCGTTATTGGCGCGACCACCAGCATCAATAACGGCGAGCCAACGCAAATTATCTTGGACGGCGGTCAAACACTCCCGATCAACGGCGCTCCGCTGCCAGGCGTTTCGTTCGAGGTCATAGCGCTCAATGCTAGCGGTAGTGAAACACCGTGGCCTGATCCCCTTGATCCTGCACAGCCATGGATCATCACAGTCGATACGTTCCCAGAACCACTTCTCCTGCCTATAGAACCGGCGCTATACCTGAAGCAGTTGACCGCGCCCGACGGTTACACCATGATAGACGATCTCATTCCGCTGACCAATGCTGTGCCATTCGGCGAGATGCTCGCTATCATAAACCAACTGGCAGGCGGGCTGGTTGAGATTACAGCGAATGAGTCAATAACGTTTACGATTATAGATTCAACTGGGGCCTACGCAGCGTCCGGCGCGGTCGAGCCTGGCGTGCCATGGGCGGGTGTGCTGCCCGCCGGGGATTATCTGTTCGCGCTGAATGTCCCCGCCGGGTTTATCCCTCTTGAACCGTACGGAATTGAGGTATTAAGCGGCGGTCTAGAGCGCCTGAACGCCGCGTGCGAACCTATGGCGCGTCTGTCGGTGAGGATTCAAACGGCGACGTTTACATCGGCGGGGGAACGCGTTCTCGCTCCCGTCGCGGACGAGATCATAACGCTGACCTCCTTCGACGGTTCGGCATTACGTATGCAAACCGACGCTACAGGGCTGGCTCGCCGCGCGGATCAGGACGACTCCGGTCCGCCGACGATTCTGCCTGGCGAATACACGCTTCGCGTCGGACATGAACCCGACCGCCTCATAACACTGGAACCTGGGGAGGTCTTTAATTGGGACATACTAACACACGACGGCACGGGACAGATTCGATTGATCACCCAGGCGTATGAAACACGATCCTCTATTGCCGCGCTTAGCGGCGTGAGCGTCTCTATCACGAGCGACAGTGACGGCGCACGACCGTCACGCTCAATGACGACAGATGGCACAGGCGTATTATGGCTG
The DNA here is from genome assembly GCA_031266295.1 of Oscillospiraceae bacterium. Taxonomy (GTDB): domain Bacteria; phylum Bacillota; class Clostridia; order Christensenellales; family Aristaeellaceae; genus BNUH01. The sequence continues at coordinate 14,865 of JAISBH010000097.1, forward strand.
TCGGGCCTGCCGGAGGGATCATACACGCTTACGCTGGATGAAACGCCTCAAGGTTACACCGCGTTCAAACGCCAGATGTCCATTGAGATACGCGGCGGAGAGGAAGCCTCCGCCACGCTGGTGTTCACAAAGAACGCGCGGGTTAGCGTTAATCGTCAAGCTCGCGTGATCGACGCGACCGGGGCGGTGAGCCTCGTCAGCCAACCGGGATCGTACACGGCAGCCGACGCGGTCGGAGACACAATCGGCATAGTCGACGCGTCGGCCGCAATCACACTGCCCGCCGCGCTAGATGGCACGTCATACACATTCCGTGAGACTGAACCCGTTAGCGGGTTCCAGCCTGATCCGATCCCGCACACCATTACGGTGTACCCGGGAGACGATGTGACTCTGGATGCGTTTGTCGATAGTGTGGATGGATTGTTCGCGCTGTCGCATGAAGATCCATACGGCGCGAGCGTACGCGGAGGCTCTTTCACGCTGATCAGCCTGGACGACGATTCATTGCCGCCGCTGCGATTCTCAATGGGCGACTCAAGCGGCTATAAAGCGCCTCAGCCGTTTCCGCCGGGACGCTATCGCTTGACACTGACCGAGGCTGCGAACGGTTACATGGCCGACCCGGCGTTTATGCCCATATTACTGGACTTCACGTTAGAACCATACCTGCTCGGCGATGGCACGTCATCCGATACGCTCTCGCGCGTAGCGTTCGTCAGCGCGCCGATACCCGGAAGCGCTCAGCACCCCGCGCCCGTATGGACTCCCGCCGAGACCATATTGGAATTGAATGATGAACGCGAAACGCGACTGACGCTCGCTCTTGCCGATCAGCAGCTGCCCGTGAACGCCGCTGAATTCATCCTGGACATGAACAGCGAGACGGGCGTTTCATTCTCAGGCATAACGATACCCGACGTCGACGGAATAGAGACCGCGCGGGTGTTCATCGGCTATGATACCGATTGGATTGATCAAGGCTATGAGACGCTGCCAGCCGTGCTGCGCTGGGACGATGTGAGGGAAACAGTACGATCTGTGAGAATTGTATTGGGCGGAGATGAAACGCCTCCCAGCGCGGTGCAATCGGTGTTTACTCTGAACGGGATTGAGATTGAAGCGGCGGTTCGCGCGCTCCCTCGATTGTCTGTAGACGCGGCCGTCACGTTGAACGCGAGAATGAACATCACGACGCCTGTTCAGATAGGGGAGGATCAGTGGCGCGAGGTCGGCGGTCAATCGGCGCCTTCCGCGCGGTTGACGCTGATCACGCCGCATCGCGCGTCTCAAGGCTCAGTTTTTGAGGATCGCGATATGGACAGGGTTCGCGGCCTTAACGACGCCGGGGTACCATTGGTGCGGGTGACCGCGAGCAACAGTTCCGGCATCGTTATCGCCGAGGCACTCACCGACTCTGACGGCGCGTTCGTATTCGACGAACAGGTACCGTCGAGCGCGTCTCTGACACTCTCGTTTGATGAACTGTATCAACGCACGTCAGCTCGCTACGCGCTGCTTAGCCAATCAGGCTGGCGATTCGCCGTGCTGCCTGAAAGCGTGCTGACAGGCGCGGTCAATGGCCCGCCGGCGCTGATGATACGCTCCTCCGATATAGTTATATCTCTATGGAGAAACGGCGAGCTTGCCGCGAGTACCGCCGCCGACGAGGCTGGTTCGTTCAGGATAAACGGACTCGCGCCGGGCGAATACGCGCTGCTGGCCGAACTGCCGCCGGGTTACTTGCCCGTCGATCCGCCGAGGTTTGTTGCGCTGCCCTACGGCGGAACCGCGTCGGTTGACATAGCCGCGCAAACGGCGGCGGAGCTATCAGGCCGCGTTGAAGTCCGAGGACTCAATGCGTCATACACAAGCCGGATCGCCGTCAGCTTGACCAGTGAGAACGGACAAACGGCCTATGAAGCGTCGGCGGGTGCGGATGGTTCGTTTACGCTGGATACAATCGAGCCGGGCGAATATACGCTGCGCTGGATTCTGCCTTCCGACGCCGCGCTTGAGGCGGGTATACCCAAGAGCGAAACTGTATCGCTCTTGTCGGGCGGGCGGCTTGAGCGCGGCGTAACGATCGTGCCCGCCGCGAGTATCATCGGCTCAATAAAGGATCATGAAGGCGCGCCGACGTCTGGCGTCAACGTGGTGCTTGTCACGCCGGATGGATCGGTCAAGACCAGGATGTCGGATGAAGAGGGCGGTTTCATCTTCACGGGACTGGCGGCGGGTTCATATTCGCTGGAACCGGCGCTGCCTGACGGCATGATCCTCCACAGCGGAGAGACGCAGTTCACGCTGTCTATCGGTGAGACGGCGCAAGCGGAATGGATAGCGTTTATACCAGCGTCGGTGAGCGGCGTGGTGTGGATGAACAACGGCGGAGGCGAATCGCCGTTGGCGGGCATTCGTATCGTGGCAGCTGACGCACAGGGGAATGAACTATTTTCAACCGAAACGGATTCGGAAGGCGCGTACTCATTCAAACGGTTACGGCCAGGGGAAACGCGCTTGCTGGCGTATGTCCCAGACGGTATGGCGCTGACGATACCGCCGCGCGATAAACTACTTGAGTTTATACCGTCTGAACAGGAGCAATCCGGCGCGGTCATCAGTGAATCGTTTACACTCAAGCCAGGGCAGGACGAGGTCGACGCGCATATCGGCATGGTGTGCGTCGCCTCGATAGAAGCGGTCGTCTGGCAGGATCGTGATGACGACGGACTGCGCGATTCAGCCGACCCGCCTATTATGGGCGTAAAGGTTACACTGACGAAGGACGGCGAGACGCTAACCGAATTAACGTCGAACGCTGACGGCATAGCGAGGTTCGACCGCGTCAAACCAGGTGGCTACACGCTGACGGTCGACGTACCGGAGGGCTTCGCGCCGCCGACGGAGGTTAAGCAAGAGGAAGGTCAACCATTCTGGCCGATACAGGTAGGCTTCGATTCGTCCGACGTTCAAGCGCAGCTGCCGCTTACGCCGCTGACGGATTTGACAGGAACGGCGCGGCGTGCGAGTGGAGAAACAACCCCCGGCTTGCTAGTGCGCATTAAGGCATCGGACGGCGGGATCATCGCGGAGGCGATGTCTGATGAAACTGGATCGTTCACCCTGCGGCGGTTGAGGCCTGGTAACTATATCGTTGTATACGAATTGCCTGAAACCGGTTGGGCGTTCGAGGGTACGGACGAGCGGTCGATCTCGAGGGCATTGACGGTTAGTGATAATTTGCGAGTCATAACCGTTCCGCCGTTGACCGCGCTAGGATCCATAACCGGATCGTTCTACATGGATATGAATGGAGACGGCGGACAAGACGATGATGATCCAGGCGTAGACGGAGTTGAGATAACGATACTTGGCGGAGACGGACGGACGTTCAGCGCGGTCACTGACAGGCGGGGCGGGTTCATCATCGGCGAACTGCGGTCCGGTTCGTACACGATAAACGCGGTTCCTCCTGACGGAGTGTCGTTCATGGGTGGAGATTCCATCTGGCATGTCGAGCTGAACATGGGCGCGGTTTTGACGGTCGGCCCGATCGGGGTGTATGAACTAGCCTCGCTGGGAGGGCTGATACTCGACGAGGCGGGCGATCCGCTATCCGACGCGCGGTTGTCGCTCTCTCGGTTGGGCGCGCTGGTCGGCTCGGCGGTTACGGACGATGACGGCGCTTATAGGTTTAGTAGCCTTAAGCCGGGAAAGTATACGCTGAGCGCGTCGCTTCCAGATGGTTATTTGTTCGTCGACGCCAACGATACAGAGCCTATAACATTCACTGTCCGTTCTGGGGAAAGGGCTTCGGCGCGCGATATCGGCGTGGTGAAATCGGCTTCCATCGCCGGACGGGTATGGCTGGACACGGTCTACGACGGTATGCCTGGCGCGAACGAGCCTCCGCTGCCGGGCGTGATGATCACGCTGCTGGATGCGGCGGGCGCGGCTGTGCGTCAGTCGCTCACGTCCGACGACGGTTCATACATAATCGGCGAACTCCTGCCCGGAGAATATAGGCTGCACGCCGCGCTGCCCGACGGCCTGATCTTCACCAAGCCGGAGAAGCCGTTCGAGGGCGGCAGCGTAATGCCGCTGACCAGCGCACGCCAGGCGTTCAGCGACGCGTTTACGCTGACGCCGGGACAGGCGTTGATGGACTGCGGCGCGGGCGCGGTGGAAGCCGGCTCGATCAGCGGCGAGACATACGCCGATGCGAACGCCGATGGCCGGCGCGGTCTGGATGAATCGCCGCTACCCAATGTTAGGGTTACGCTTATCGATGAAAATGATGTTTCAATAACCTCGGTAACGGGTGGCGACGGACGCTTCCGGTTCGAACCGCTTCGTCCTGGTATGTACTCGCTGGCTTACGCCTGGCCTGGTGATTATGTGGATTCTGGCGAGACGGTAGATTCCGCGACGCTGCGTATGGGTGATGCGCTTGATGATCTCCGCGCGGGGGCTACGCGCCTGGGATCGGTATCGGGTATGGTATTCGAGGATATGGACGCCGACGGTATGCGCGGCGCGAATGATTCGCCCGTGGCAGGCGCGAACGTCACGGCGGAGACTGATCACGGATCGTTCAGCGCCGTGACCGACGAATCCGGCGCGTACCTGATAGAGGGACTGCCGCCGGGGGCGGTCGTGGTGAGCTTTATATTGCCGGACGGTATGATGTTCACGCGACAGCAGGACGGCGGTTCCATGGCGGAAACGACGGATGAAAACCAATCGAGAACGCGCGCGCTGACGCTAGTGATGGGCGGAGCGCTCAATGATGTCGACGCAGGAGTGATGCGATCCGGCTCGATAGGGGATTTCGCCTGGATCGACAGCAACATGAACGGAATGCAGGATTACGACGAACCCGGCATAGCTGGCTTGGTGCTGACGCTGGAGCGCGGTGCGGACGGACAGTGGACGAAGGCGGGCGAGACGACGACGGATGCGAACGGTTACTATGAGTTCAGCGGCTTGAGGCCGGGTACATACCGCTTACTGGCGGCGGCGATGGAAGGCTGGCTGCCGACCCGGCGTGCGGATAAACTGCCGGAGATCAACAGCAACCTGCGATTCAGGGCTGACGATCCGATGATTACAGACCTGGTGCTAGTCGAGTCGAACAAGCGGGTCAGGAATGTGGACTTGGGGTTTGTTAAGGCGGCGGACGCGAAGGACAAGGGGTGGGTGGTTCAGGATGGGGGCGAGATCATGGTTCCTTAACGTCATGCCGCGAGCTTGCGGGATCCTGAACGGAACACAGTATAAATGGATTAATAAATGTTGTTGACGCGGCGCTAAATGAGCGTTCTGCACAATCAATCATCAGCGAAGATCGAGATGCATACAAAAGGTACCCAAACCAACCGGGAGGTAGCGAATGTTCAAATGGCTGGTTAACGGAATGCGGGGACTGATACTGGGAATCGCGTGCGTGCTGCCGGGCGTGAGCGGTGGAGTGATTGCGCTGTCGATGGGGTTGTACCAACCGATACTTGCCGCGCTGGTTCATTTCAGGCGCGATGTGAAGGTAAACGCCAGATTCCTCGCTCCGCTGGCCGTCGGCGGCGGGATAGGGATACTGCTTACGGCGCGCGCGATGAGCGAGATAATCCAACGTGCGGAGAGCAATATTACCGTTCTGTTCGTCGGCTTGGTGCTTGGCGGGCTGCGCGCGTTATGGGCGCAGGCCACTGAGGGCAAAGCGCCGCGCGTCAACGACAAAGGCGCTGTGATGGCCGCGGGTTGGACTTACCGCCAGTGGGTTTTGAACATCTTGCTGATGCTGCTGGGGTTTGGGCTGATATTCGTGTTCAGCCTGCTGGATCGTGTAACTGAGCCGGGCGCTGGACTTCGTGAGTTCAATGGCTGGCTGGCCGTGATGGGCGGCGCGGTGTACGCGTTTGCGACGGTTGTGCCCGGCGTTAGTTCGTCGTTCCTGCTGCTCTACCTGGGGATATACCAGCCGATGATGAACGCGCTGGGGCATCCGCTTACGCAGATCAAGCCGCTGCTTTTCGCGCTTGCCGGAGGATTGGCGTGCGCCGCGATACTTATCAAGGTGGTGGAGTGGCTGTTTCGCAGGTTTCCCGCGCCCAGCCGCTTCACGGTGATGGGGTTTGTGCTGGGATCGGTGTACATCGTGTTCCCATGGCCGGTGTTCGCGGCGAACTGGTTGACTCACACACTGCTGCTGATAGCGGGGATTGTGGTGGCGCTGCTGTTTGAACGGGCGTTCGCCCATGGCGATCGAGACACTATTAAGGAGGCCGTTTCGTAAGGATGTTCCGGATTATGCGCCATTGGTGTAAGCGCGTCGCATTGCTGGCGGGTTTGATAACGGTGGGATTGGCTGCGATGGTTGTAAGCGCCTCCGCCGAGATCATCGTATTCCCGCAATCGGGTGTTCGCCTGGACGCCGCGCCGGATGAATTTGTTATAACGCCCCAGACGATAGGCGGACAGTCGGATGGGCTGATGGAGCGCGGTATTGACTCAAACGCGCTGGCCGCGTCATATTACGCCGAGCACACGTTGTTCGATATAATCCGCGCCGACGGCGTTCGCGTGATGATGTCCGCGCGCGATTGGCCGGAAGCGGATTCGGCGGACGAATCCTCCCGGCGTGGCGCGGTGGAGTCGCTCGCCGCGTTCGCCGACTCGTCGTACTGGCTGGACGGCGATTGGCTGCGTGTAACAAACGCGTACGACTCCATATACCAACTGAAGGACGCCGCTATGCTGAACGGCGCGCTGATCGAGCTGACAGCGCGCGCGTCATATGATGCGGGAACGGATGCCGTGCAGGCCGCGCTGGATTCCGTCAAACAGCGCGTCGATTTCATAGACAAGCAGCCGCTCGGCAATGTCGGCTCGTCCGATTACACGCCTGCGCCGCTGTCGGGCGTCGCGCGCGTGGTCGAGTCGTCCGGCGCGCTGGCGTTCGAATTGACGCGGCTTCCGGCATGGACGGATGATGGTCAAATATCCGCAAGCGGTACGACCCAGCCCGGCGCGAGGGTGACGCTGACCGTAGACGGCGTGGAGATTGCGCGTACAAGAGCGGGCGTGGACGGAACGTTCGCGTTCGAGTTCACGATAGACGGCGAGAATGGCGGGCATGACGTCGCGTTCACGGCCAGCCATGGCGGCGCGTCGGCGAGGCGCGTTCACTCGGTGCTGCTGGCGCTCGGCGTCACGCCGCTCGTTCTGCAGCCTAACATGGAGCGGATTACGGGGCCGTTCGACCTATACGTGTACACGCTGCCCGACGCGGCTATCGAGCTGACGACGCCCAGCCGGACGATGCACGGACCCGCGAACGGCAGCGGCTACCTGTACTTCTCGCTTAGCATCCGGCGCGGTCAGAGCGCGGTATATCAGGCGACCGCGACGGCGGCAGGACTGCCTCCGTCTACGGTTGAACTGACGCTGGAGCGCGAGCTCAGCGAGATAGAACAGATTCAAGATTTCCGTTTGTATACCCAGAATGTGACGTACAAGAAGCTCGTTGACAATCCGGAAGGCGCGGCGGGCGTGAATGTAGAGCTGCGCGGGCGCGTCGGAGCGGTCGAGGAACGGGATGGACTGCCCGCGTTGGCGCTGTATACATCCAATCCCGGTTCAGGTAGCTGGCAGGAGCCTGTGTTCGTCTACTGCGACAAATTGCTGCAGTTCGCTGTTGGCGATGTATTAACGGTGCTGGGCGTTGTGCGCGGCGATACGGCGGTGATCGCCGGGGAGACAATGCCTGCGGTGGACGGGAAATATTACCTTAGATAATTTTGATTATACTATAGGGAGGTGCGTTATCATGTTAAACGGAACGCTGTGCGTGAACAGAAGATTGGTGCGGCGCGCGGGTATCGTCGCTGCTATGCTGTGTTTTGTGAGTATCTTGGCGCTATCGAGCGGCGTGTTCGCACTGTCGACGACGCTGCCGGGATATCAGTTGGTTACGGAATTCCCCGACGGCTGGACGGTGGTCACTCCTGAGACCGCGACAAGGTATGCCGCGCTGCTGGGTGTTTCATCGGATGTAGCGGCGGACGTCATGCGATCTGACAGTGTAGTCGTAGCGGCGTTCGGCACTGGGGCGGATATTGCCATGCGCGTGCGAATGGAGGAGACAAGCCGATCCGCCGTGTACTTTGATATCGACCGATATACGACGGCCATGCGCAACGCGATCCGCGCCGATTACCTGGACGTTGACGCGTGGAGGCTGACAGGCCTGCGCTTCTCCGAGGCGGAGTGGAAGAATCCAGCAAAGTCGGGCCGCTATCTGCGCTTGACGTACACGCGGCGTTCGGACGGTGAGACCGTTGCGCGCGGGTTGATGGCGTTCACCGTGCGCAATGGGCGTGAGGTTACGCTGCAGTTGGAGGCGACAGGGCGGCAGCTTACTTCAAAGGAGGTCAAGATGTTCGACGATTGGGTCGCGGCGACGTCGTTCGAGCCGAGGCTGGAGATGCCCATGCTGCCGACGGAGTTGAGTTTTGACGAGCCGTTCCCGTTGGAATCCAATAGTTTGACGGTGAGGATCAAAGGATCGACAGCGCCTGGCGCGGCGGTGAAGGGCAGTTTAATTCAAGGCACGGACGCACCGTTCAAGGTAGGAGAGGCGGCGGCGAAATCCAGCGGAGCGTTCACGTTAACTCTGACGCTGCCGCGCGAGGGCACATGGACGCTGCTGATCGAGTCTGAGTTGGAAGGGTACGAAACTACCAGTTCCGAAACGACGTTGGTTGCGAATGTGGCGCGAATCCCAGTCAACCTGAACGCTCCGCTGGAAGGGGAGATCTGGGATGCGCAGCCTCGGTTGGCGGGCAATACGCTGGCCGGGACGGAGATAACCGTATCGGACAACGGTAACATCAGCAAGCGCACAACCAGTGACGGCGCGTTTTCCATCAAGCTGGATCCTGACCCGGCGGGCACGCGAGTGGTGACGGTCACGCTGAAAAAGAAGGGTTACGACGAGCGCACCATCAAGTATGTATTCGAGCGGCGCTGGCACACGGAGGATTACGAAGCGTATCTGAAGACGCAGGTAAAGAGTTTATCATACGCGAACCTCATTGCCGATCCCGCTAAGTATACGGGCAGGGTGGTAAAGTGGTCGGGTGAGGTGGTTGAACTTGCGGTCGCCGACGGCAGTTCGACCGTACGTATGGCGACGTCGCCGGGCAAGGCTGATCCGGCGGAGTTATACTGTATATTCGACCAAGAACTGCAGCTTGAGGCGGGGAACGCCGTCGCTATGTATGGCGAGATGACAGGCGAGGTGTACGCAGTCCCAGGTGATGAAACGATCGCGCCCGCCTCACTGCCGATCATGAAGATATTGATGATTATAGCGGAATAAACGCCAGCCTGCTGGTCGGCGGAATACAACAGGCTCAGCCGCTTGGCTGAGCCTGTGATAGTTATTACGGGGAGCGTCGCTTTATGCTGGGGCGATGACTGTCTCCGGTATCGATCCTTGACTGGGTTCAATACCGTCTGGCCGTGCGCGCTCCTCTTTTGTCTTCGGCGGCGGTATCGGCTTCGCGTCTCGTATGGCCTCCAGCGCGTCCTTATCAACTGTCTCACGTTCTAACAATAGGTCTGCCAACTGCGTCAGCTGCGCGCGATGCGCCGTGATGATCCTCTCCGCGTCAACCGCGCATTCCTCCAGCGTATCGTGTATCGCCTGATCAATCTTGGCCGCTACAATCTCCGACGTCCCCCTTGATTGAGTGAAGTCGCGTCCTAGGAATACCTCCTGGTCATTCCCCAAGTATACCGGACCCAATTCCTCAGACATGCCGAACTGGGTTATCATTCGCCTTGCCAGCTGCGTCGCGCTCTGTAAATCGCTGACCGCGCCGGTCGTAACGTCGCCGAACTCCACCTTCTCCGCCGTGCGCCCGCCCAGCGCCATGCGAATCTTCGCCAGCAGCTGCTTCCTCGTGATAAAAAAGTTCTCTTCATCCGGCAGGAACTGCGTATGTCCTCCCGATTGTCCTCGCGGCACTATCGTCACCATATGTATCATGTCAGCGTCCGGATCGTTTATGCCGACGATTGCGTGCCCCGCCTCGTGGTAGGCCACCATCCTGCGGTCGCGCGCCGAAACCCTTCGGCTGCGCTTCTCCGGACCCATCTCAACGCGCGTGATCGCTTCTTCCAGATGCCACGCGTGAACTTCCTTGTCGTTAGCGCGCGCGGCAAGGATCGCGCCCTCGTTCATCACGTTCTCCAGATCTGCGCCTGTGAACAGCGGCGTACGCCGCGCTACTGTGCTCAGGTCAACGTCGCTGGCGAGCGGCTTACCCTTGCTGTGTACCTTGAGTATATCGATGCGGCCTTGCACGTCCGGATAGTTGACCGTTATCTGCCGGTCAAAGCGGCCTGGACGCAGCAGCGCCGGATCGAGTATGTCGCGGCGGTTCGTCGCGGCGACCACTATAACGCCTTCATTAGTGGAAAATCCATCCATCTCAACCAGCAATTGGTTCAGCGTCTGCTCGCGTTCATCATGCCCGCCGCCCAGGCCGGCGCCCCTGTGCCTGCCTACTGCATCGATTTCATCGATGAATATAATAGCGGGGCTGTGCTTCTTCGCGTTCTCAAATAGATCGCGTACGCGGCTCGCGCCCACGCCTACGAACATCTCCACGAAGTCCGAACCGGATATGCTGAAGAACGGCACGCCCGCCTCGCCGGCGACGGCTTTGGCCAGCAATGTCTTGCCTGTGCCCGGTGGGCCGACGAGCAGCATACCCTTTGGTATGCGCGCGCCGATATCGGTGAAACGCTTGGGGTTCTTGAGGAATTCGACGAGTTCCTTTAATTCCTCCTTCTCCTCGTCCGCGCCGGCGACGTCGGTGAATTTAACCTTGTTGTTATTCGGGTCGGCCATGCGCGTGCGTACCTTTCCGAAGCTCATTACCTTCGAGTTGCCGCCCGTTTGCTGGCGCATAATGAACATCCAGAAGACCACCATCAGCGCCATTACTACCAGATAAGGAATCCAGTCGAAATACCATGGATTCTGCGCAGGGAGCAGATAATCCACGACAAAACCAAAGTCGTTGTCGCCGACCGACTCAGGCGGGACGCCCAGCTGCTTGCCGCGTATGATCCGCACTGTATCGAAGAATCTGTCGCGATCTATCACGCACTGGAAGTCGTACCTTGTCGGGAAATCAGCCGCCGCGATGCGCGTATCCTTACGCAGGCCGACCACGTGTTCCTGCACGACGGCGATGCGCTTGATTTGCTGTGTTTCCAGCAGCGTCAGCAGCTCGTCGTATTGTATGGTCGGATCCTCCTTGGGCGTCATCGACCAGAAGAATCGCGACATCATCATCAGCGCGATGAATATCACGACCCAGATAACGAAGTTCTTCATCGGTTTCTTTATCATGCTTCCCCCATTTAGCGTCCGGCGTTCGCCGAGCGCTCGTTTGCGCGTCTCATACCATTTTTTGATAACAAGCGGGTTTTAATACGCCTATCATAGGCAAATTGCGGTAGCGCTCATCAAAATCCAGCCCATACCCTACCACGAACAGATCGTCTATCGCGAATCCTACGTAATCGGGCGTCAGCGGCTGCTTCCGGCGCGAGGGCTTATCCAGCAGCGTCGCGATCCGAATCGACGCGGGACGCCGAGCCGAGAGCATCCGCTTAAGGTATGTCAGCGTCAGCCCCGAATCGATTATGTCCTCGACGATCAATATATGCCGCCCCTCGATGGGTTTATCCAGATCCTTGAGCAGCCGCACCTGGCCGGACGAATGTACCGCAGCGCCGTAGCTGGACGTTGCGATGAAATCCAGCGACACATGCCTCGGTATCGCGCGCAGCAAATCCGACAGGAATATGCACGCGCCCTTTAAAATACCGATCAGTAGCGGTTCGTCGTCCGGAGCATAGTCGCGGTCGATCAGCGCGCCCAGTTCCCGCACGCGCGACTGGATTGCGTCCTGCGTGAGCAGCACGCTCTCCAGGTCGCGCGCCAGCCGATGCGCGGTGAGAGGATCACTCATATAGTTATACCGCCTTATTGATCCATGGCGCGACGCCGTGCCATCGAATCATTATATAGTCGCCTGTATCGGCGTCGGTCCTCATACGCAGGCGTTCAGACGCGCCGACACCCACTGCCCACAACACTTCGTCGCGGATCGTCAGCAGCGGCACGCAATCGCGGAACGGTTCATCTATCTTCCGATTGATGAGCGTATCGCTTAGCAGCTGCCGTCCCACCTTGCCGAACGGCGTCCACCAATCGCCATGACTGCGCGTGCGCCAAGACGCTTGATCCAACAGCGCGCGCGGGACGGTCTGCAGCAGCTTACCGTCGCCGAATTCACACGCCTTCGCCGGTGTTATGATCAGCGGCGGTTCCGTCAGGTCAATCGGACTGCGCCGACTCGCCGGCGCAATCAAGTGCAGCCTTCCATCGACACGTTTGGCCGTCCAATCCTCCGGCAGATTAACAGATGATCCTGGATCCATCGTAAGCATTGACTCGATGAAGCGCGATTCCCACGCCTCTACACCCAACCGCCTTGGCGTCAGCCGCAGCGCTCGTGACGCGATAGCCTCTCGCAGATCATACAACCCGTTTAAGAATGCACCATATGGCGTCATTGCTGTGGATTCGCCAAGAAACGATAACGCTTGCTCGTCCATGTAATCGTTATCCCGAGCGGCCAGTTCAGCAACGCGAGCCAGTGCGTTTGATGCGGCTGGATTGATCCGCTCCAACAACGGCAGCACCTGACGACGCAGCAACGCGCGCGGCTGACGCGGATCGGCGTTTGTCGAATCCACGCGCCAGGGTTGGCCTATTTCAAACAAGGCTTCGCGCAGCAGCGCCGGATTCACGCCCAGCAGCGGACGTATGTACATCCCGCGCACATGCCGCATTCCCTCTAGCCCCGACACGCCGCTACCCCTGACAATATGGAGTAGCACCGTCTCCGCCTGATCCAACCGGTGGTGCGCCAGCGCAACGCGGTCAATCCCGCGTTTCCCCGCTATACGTTCCAGCGCCTCATACCGTACGCGCCGAGCCCCGTCCTCTAGCCCGCCGCCAAATCTGCGGGCGGCCTCCGGAGCGTCCGCGAAGGCGACACTGCAGCGAATACTCAACCGCTCGCAAAGTTCTTCGACAAACCGCGCGTCGTTAAGCGAATCCTGTCCGCGAATGCCGTGTTCGACATGTGCCGCCTCCAGCGAAAACCCCAAGCGCCGGTGCAGCGCGTTTAATGCCAACAGCAGCGCGACAGAGTCCGCTCCGCCCGACACAGCCGCCAATATGCGCGAGCCGTTTGCCACCATTGAATGCTCGGCTAGCGCGGTTTCAACGATCCCCGTCAGGCGGGCAAAGGCGCCGCCTGACACTGGCGATTTATCCATCACTATCTATTGTACCCGCTTAGGCGCGACAACGCAACCGGTTTGGACACGATTCCTCATGAAATCCTGTGAACACGGCGTTAACTCATCAAAATATATGAAAGGCCGCAGCGCCTAATCCGGTTTGCTAACAAGCACGATCCGTCCGCAGTTCTCGCATTCGACAGATTCAGCGCCCATCCTGATTGAGCGCATCACAACGGCAGGCAGGTTCATGTTGCACCCGCCACAGCGATCGTCCGTCAGTATAGCGATGGGAGGGATTTTGTGCTTCTTTATGCTCTTATACTTTTCAAGCAGCGAGGCTGGAACATCCTGGGCCGTCTGCGCAGCCTTCTTGCGTAATACTTCCAGTGCGCCGCTCTGTTCCTTGTATTCTTTGTCATACGTGACCTTGAGTTTGTCAAACTCGACCTTCACACGGGCCGCGCGCACGCGTACCTCGTGCTGCTGTTTGGCGCGCACATCCGAATCTTTGCGGATCTTCTGCAATTCCTGCTCCATGCGACCTATTGAGTGCATCAGCTTCTGGCAGTAATCCAGCGATTTGCGCGCTATGTCCAGCGATTCAGGCTCGGCTTCCTCTAGTGTGTCCTGCAGGTCGCGCAACGACTCATCTACCTTAGAGACGTCGACCGTCAGCGCCTCTATGCGCTCGGCCATTGCCGCCAGGTCGGACTCGATCTTGCGCATCGTGTTCTGCTGCTCGAGAAGGAAATCGCGATCCTTCAGCAGTTTGAGCCGATTGGGCGCTCCACGTATTTCCCGATCGGCCCGATCGGCGTCCATGTCAGCCTGTTGATACCGCCATAACATCGTAAGTTCGTTCACCTTGAATCCTCCCGCGTTTCGCCGATCGTTTTCCCCGATCGTTAAGTAAACCTTTGATATTATACAGCATAGACGAGATGTTGTAAACGCCGGGGGTTGGATATTCAGCAATTCCAAATTTGGGATTGCTGAGGGCTTCGGGATGAACCCCCTATGTCGCTGCGGCGACGCGGCGCATCCACGCCTTCGGGAGGTGCGCTACGCGCCCTCGCTACGCTCAACTCACGTCCCCCTCCCGACCTCCCCCGGACTTGGAACGAGGGAACGTGGGAACCGGTTGCGCTACGAGATAGACTATCGAAGCACAACCGGTTGGCCGAAACCGGTAGATTGTGTGTCACGATGGTCCAGGCGAAGCCTGGTCAGGATTCGAAAGGGCGGATAGCCCTTCGCAGGGTCTGGGACGCGGCGCATCCGCGC
>JAISBH010000156.1 GCA_031266295.1 Oscillospiraceae bacterium
ATTGACTTGGCCGACGACATGACCTTGGAAGCGTTAATCCAGATAACCGCGAATACCAGCGGCGTAGACGAGGCTATATCCGCGCTGGATAGGCTGAATCAGGCCGCGCAGTCAGCCAGTCAAGGGGTATCCGGCGCGGGGTCGAGCATGGGCGCTGGAATAAGTGGCGCAACCGATCAGATCAAAGAAGCCGCCGTCACGCAGGAAGCGTTTATCGCGGAGTACAGAAGCGTTTCAAAGTCCATGGGCGAAACCGACGAGCAGATAGAGCGTGACGTCCAAACATACATAAGGGAGTCGGGGAATCAGACGCAGGCCGTCGTGAAGCAGACGGAAGCGGTGCGGGATCAGGTAGAGGTTATCGGCGAGAGCGCTGCCGTGACGCAGAAGCAAACCAAGGCCGCGAAGGACAATGCCAGCGCGGCAAAGACCGCAGCGGCGGCGCAGCAAGCGGCGCAGAAGGCGCAAGCGGAGCATGTCTCCAGCGTGAAAGCTGGAGCGACTACGCTGCAAAGCTGGGGCAGCAACCTGACCAAGGCGGTGACGCTGCCGATCATAGCGGCGGGAATCGCCAGCGGGAAGGCCGCGATCGACTTCGAGACCGCGTTCACGGGCGTTACCAAGACGGTCGACGGCAGTGATGAAGACTTCGCCGCGCTGCGCAAAAACATACTGGAGACGTCCACCCAGATGCCATTCGCGGCCACGGAGATCGCGCGCGTGGCTCAGACTGCAGGTCAGTTGGGTGTAAAGGTCGGGGATATTCAGGACTTTACGAAAACCATGCTTATGTTGGGTACCGCGACGGACGACCTGGGCGCGGACGAGGCCGCGAGCACGATCGCGCAGTTCGCCGCGATCACGGGCATGAGCATAGACGACTCGGATCGGCTGGCCGCGTCGATCGTCGCGCTGGGTAACAACTTCCCGACTACCGAAGGCAAGATCGCAAGTATGGCGCTGCGGTTGAGCGCGGCCGGACGCCAGGCGGGCATGACCGAGGCGCAGACGCTGGGGTTCGCGGCGGCGCTGGCCAGCGTGGGTATCGAGGCCGAGATGGGCGGCAGTGCATTTTCGAAAATGCTACTGAACATCGATATGGCAGTGGCCAGCGGTGGGGATGAGCTGAAGCAGTTCGCGAAGGTATCCGGGATGAGCGCGGATCAGTTCGCGAAGGCGTGGAAGGACGCCGCCGCCGGGGCGATGGAGACGTTCATAGTCGGGTTAAGCGAGGTTGAGAGCAAGGGCGGGAACCTGTCCAGCACGCTGGGCAAGTTGGGCGTGGACGAAGTCCGGCTGCGGGATACCATGATGCGTCTGGCGGGCGGGGTGGACAAGGTTAAGGGCGCGGTATCCGAGAGCACCAAGGCGTGGAGTGAAAACAATGCGCTGCAGAAAGAATACGACCGCTTCGCCGAGACCATGCAAAGCCAGATCACAACGACCATGAACAAGCTGAACACAGCCGGGATCAACATCGGCGCGGGATTGATGCCTGCGCTGGACAAGGTGCTGGACGTGGTGGGGAACATAGCGGGCGCGTTCGCGGACATGGACGAAGGCCTGCGCAACACGTTGATATTCGGCGGCGGCGCGTTGGCCGCGATAGGGCCGCTACTGAATGGTCTGGGCGGACTGGCCAAGACGGTTATAGATTTTCCCACGACCATGAAGAACGTGGGGACTGCGTTCTCGATGCTGGGCGGGTTGTTTACTAATCCGGTGGGGTTGGGGATAACTGCGGCGACTGTTGGGGTAGTTGGATTGGTATCGGCGCTGAATTCCTTACGCACGGATGATATTAAGGGCGCGTTCGCCAACGTCGAATACGACGAAGAGCAGATTGCACGGATGACCAAACAACTTGAAGAGGGAACGCTCCAAATCAATAAGAACGTGCAGCTCGCCATTAACATCAACGAGGAAACCAATGAGATCAAGAATAAGATCAATGCCTACTTTGCCGACGGGAAGCTAGACTCCAAGGACGTCAAGCAAATTAAGCAGGACGTTGAGGTTATAGTAAACGAGACGTTCACCGAAACTAACAAGGACGGCGTGGTCACGAAGGTCGAAGCGGCGCTGCTGACCGAGCTGGTCTCCCTGCAGGAAGAACTGAACGGGATACTCGACGGGATGCAGGGCAAGACCGGCCAGGCCGCGCTGGACGAAGCCATGGCCGTACTGGAGCGCATAGAGAACATCCGCCTGCGCCTGGGCGTGATCAACTCCGAAATGTACCAGGAGCAGCTAGGATCCTACAACCGCATAACGATGGGCCTGGGCACGGAGGAAGACGTCCTTCCGGCGACGCTGCACCTAAAGCAGGAATACGAGGTCGAACTGGTCAACATCACCCAGGATTACAAGGATCAACGCGCCGAATTGATTCGCAAGTTTAACGAGGCGATAAACAGCGGGAACACTGAAGAAGCCGAAAAAATCGACATTAAGATCAAGGAGCTTGATCTTAAGTTCGAGGTAGACAAACAAAAGCTGCAGTCCGACTACCTAACCGGGCTGAGCAAGCTGTTCGAGGGGCTGGGGCCGTCACTGGGCGAGGAATACGCAAAGGTTCTTGAAGACCTGGCGAAGAATTGGGATATGCAGGCGCTCGTTCAATCGGCGCTGGACACGATAACGAACGGCGGGACGGTTGATGAAGACGCCATAAAGTCGATATTAACGCCTGAAGTATTAGCTAAATACTTTAAACTGCCGCCGGACGCTATCGATCAAATACTGAAGGATCCCACGATATTCGGCGGGTTGTCAACGATGCTCAGCCAGCTCATGTACGAACTGCGGACGGAATTCACTAAAGAATTAAAAGGGCTTGACAAGAACCCAATCGTCTCGGCGTTGGAGACACTCTTTAAGGACGAGACGTTCCTAGAAGCTATACAAAATTTCGATCCTAGCGCGGTATGGGGCGCGCTGCTTGACGCGCTGAAGTCGTACGACCTGAAGGACGATAAGCTAGGCAATGACTTTGTTCAAAAGGTAATCGAGGATATTCAAAAGCAGTTCGAGACCATCACGGTTCCGGCTGGCCACGTAGCGTTTGACGCGAGCGGCGCCGAGGTACAGATAGAAAATCTAAAAGTCGGCGATATAGTCTACGACGCAACCGGCGCGGAATTCGAGGTTATAGGCTTGACGACTAACCCGGAAACGGGTGTTGAATCGGTCACGCTAAAGCCGACCGGGGTTAAAGTCGCGCTGCAAGGCGTTCCACCCGTCGTTGAAGGCGGCGTCGGCGAATATACCGTCCCGATAGACAGCGTAAACGCCAAGCCCGGCGACATCGTGATCGATCCGTCCGGTGCGCACTACACCATAACTGAGGTCGTCGAGGATGTTGACGGCGGGACGGTAACGATCAAGTACAAGGCTGGCGAGGTCACGGTCGATCTAGGCGGGCAACCACCCACGCCTTCCGTTAATCTGGAGACGATCGAAGTGCCTATAGGGCAAGCCGTGTTAACGCCTGCAGGTATACTGGTTAACATCGGCGGAACGAAGGCGCTGGCGCAGCCCGGAGATATTGAGGTATCGGCGGACGGGACGACCGCGACGGTCAAGCCCGGAACGGTATTGGTCGATCCGGGTACGGGACAGCCGACGCTGAAGGTCGGCGAGGAAGGGTTCTCATTCCCGGTTCCCGAAGCGACGGCAAACATACAGATACTAAAGCTTAACACGTCCGGCGCGACATCCGAACTGGAGCCGGGCGAAGGTGAAGAAGGTGGATCATCCCCCACATTGCCGCCCATACCAGAAGTTACGCAGCCGGTCGAGAAGGTCGTATACGACATAACGGGCGCGACGACCGAGACGACGGGCGAACCAACGCCGCAGCCGGAGGACGTCGGGTCGGCATACAAGATCGGCGAAGTCGCCAGCACGGGCGGCGGTATGGCAGCGCTGAAGAACAGCGGCGCGGGCGGTAAGAGCATCCCGATTAAGGTTAGCAAGGTCGTATACGACGTAACAGGCGCGACGACGGAGCTATCCGGGGAAATCCCGCAGCTAGACGAAGGCTCGACGCCTGCGCAGGAACTAACCCTGCCGATTAACGTGACGCTAGAACCGACGGTAGACTCCACGGGCGCGACGGACACCATAAACGCCGCGATGGACACGCTGCAGGAGGCGGGAGAGCGTACCAAGCCGGTTAACGTGACGCTTGAAGCCACGCCAGATTCCAGCGCCGCCGCGAGCGCGGTATCCGCCGCGATGGACACGCTGGAAACGCCGGAGACCAAAACCAAGCCGGTAACGGTGCAGCTTGCGGTAACGGTGGATTCCTCCGGCGCGGAATCGGCCATACAAAGCGCGCTCAGTGCGCTGAGCAAGAGCGAGACGGTCACGAAGACCGTAACCGTAAACGTAAAGACTGTCGAGAAGAAGAGCGGGTCGAGCGGGTCGTCCTCCTCATCCTCGTCATCGGGCGGTTCGTCTGGGGCGTCGACTTTGTCCAGTTCGTCCGGGTCGTCAGCGTCGCCTATGGCCGCGCCGATGGCGTTCGCGTCGCTGGCGGAACCGGTCTCGTTCGCGGCGGCGATGGAACCTGCCGCGTTAGAATCGGCGATAGAGCCGGTTGCATCCGCGTTAACAGTAGAACCGATTGCGGTCGCATCGATGGCGGCTGCGGTCGACAGCGCAGCCTCGCGGGCGGTGAGCGCGCTGCTGAGCGTCGCGGACATGGATTGGTCGGCTAATCTGGATGGGGTGATCGCGGCGATGGCGCGCGGCGTGGCTTCCGGGACGGGCAAAGACGGCGAGAGCGGCGAGGAGTCCTCGGCTGAATCCAACAAGGCCGCGAGGAATGGGATCGTGCAGAACGTGACGATAAACAGCGTGCACCCGCTAAGCCCGGCGCAGGCGGCAAGGGAACTATATAAGACCGCGCAGAAACTGGCGCTGAGGTAGCGGTAGCGGCGTCAGCCTTCTAATATGCGCAGCGCAGGGAACTGCGCAGCGATGGCGTCAAAGTCGCGGTCATTATGAAGCAGCGGTATATCATGCAGTATTGCAGTCGCCGCAATAAGCGTATCTATCGGACTCCTGATGGTTACGCCCTTTTGCCGCAGCGACGCAAACATCAATGCGGCGCAGGCATACAACGTCGGCCCCGGCTCGGGATACAAGACCGTGTAACCTCGAAAGAATCTAAGCGCGGTATAGTATTCAACCGCCGTTTTGCAGCCCTGAAGGATCTCTTGCATGGTGAACGCCGAAAATCCGAAATCGACGCCGCTCTCAACGCATTGTTTAAGGACGTCTGATTTAGGATTGCGCTTGCGCCGCATGGCGTCAATAAGGACAGACGTATCCACGAGGATCATTCGAACGTCCTCGCGCGTTCCGGCGGTCTAGGATCGTAGTCGTCGTCAAGCACGCCTATTAAGTCAAACGGGGAAACGCGTTCGCTTTGAGGGGCGTTGATCGCCGCCGCCTTTACGCCTAGTAAGGCGTTGATCTTCGCAGGAGTCGGCCAGTCGGCGGAATTTCCGTTCCCGTTAACGATAATGGCCGCGCTAAACGGTATGCGGCCTTCGCGTATCGACTGCCTCAAAAACATATTGAACGCGGTGGTCATGTTAAGACCCAGCTCGGCGAACAACGCCTCCGCCTTGGCCTTGACGGTCGAGTCGATCCTAAAGCTGACGTTCGATAGGTTGCCTTCCATATTTCGCCTCCCACGCTTGATGCAGGTAGCGGCGCGCAGCACGAAGTGGGCGCGGTGTCGCAGAACCCCGCAAGGGTTCTTACCTGTATTGTACCACAAAAACAGCGCAATTGTCAATACGACATAACGCCGTTAGCTTGATTATTTCCTATAGTGGCGCGCCCACTTCGCGCTGCGCGTCGCCAAACGCATGAAAAGGATGAGATAGAATAATGCGCACAATCTACGCCGTCTGGGGAACCGGGCAGACGGAGCTATATACCCTGGGCACGCTCGCGGATGCGGGCGACGCGCAGATTAGAATCGACCTGTCCCTAGCGCAAGAGATGCTGACGGGCGCGACATACTCGATTAAATTGCGCCGCGCGGACGGCGTGGAGTACATGGGCGCGACGGGACTGTCCGCCGACGCGGATAACGCTCTCGAATACGTCCTGCAGCAGCAGGACTTGTCCGCGCCAGGTGCGCTGTGGATAACGGTCACGGCGCAGAGCGGCGAGGCGACGTTTACGTGGAAGTTCATAGGCTGGGTATATAACGCGGCCTACGACGGCGGCTACGGCTCCGCCGGGCCGCTGTGGGTGCAGGCGTTGCTTGCGATGGTCGAGGCGAGCAACGCGACATACAATGTGACGATCAACCAGGGCGGCTGAACCGAGTCGAGCGCTGCAAAAGGGATTCTGACCGCTTCATGGCGCGTATAGCCGTATGAAATCCTCGGGGAGGTTTGCGGATACGGGACTGCCGCTAAAGTCCGCGACGTTTCGCGTGACGATGCACTGGGCTTTGGCACGTTTGGCGCACTGCGCGACAAGCGCGTCCTCATAATCAGCCATAGGCAGCGCGAATGCCTTGCGGACGTCCTTGCCCGTAGTATCGATTATCACGATTATGTCTAGTAATCGCAGGATAAGCCGCCGAACCTGCACCGAGTCTCGCAGTGAACGATACAGAATGTAGTACAGATCGGTAACCATACTGGACGTCACGCAGCCAGTCACGACGCCGGTTTCCGCGAGAGCCAGCGCTTTAGCGCTAAAGTCGACGAACGGTTTTCGGTTTAACAGCACGTCAAGTATCACGTTGCTGTCAAACACCGCCTTCATAGTTGCGCCTCCGGCGCTCCGCCCGCGCCGCCTTTACCGTTATGCCGTCGTCTGGAATAACCCCGGTCAGTTCGCTCACGACACTTCCTTTGTTTTTCAGCGCGCTGATCTCGACTATGGATTTCCCCTTATGAGTAACGTAGACGGTCTCGCGCTGCGCTATCGACAGATACATGCCGAGATTCAATTTTAACTGTGTGGCGGTGATGTACATGCTAGCGCCTCCAATCCATAGCGCTATTATATCAATCGCACGATAACGCGTCAAGTCTATCGTACGATAAAACGCAAGGAGCTATAGAATGATCCTAACCTACACGAACAACGCGGGTCAATCCCTGACGATGGCCGCGCCTGACGGGATGGCGGACACGCCGTACTACGTGACGGGCCTGGAAGGCGCGCACGGGCTGGAGATGGACATGAACGCGGTGGAGCAATACCCGATGGACGGGAGCGCGTTCATAGGCAGCCGCGCGAAGCCGCGTGAGATAACGATAAGCGGGATAATCTGGGGGAAGCACAAAGCCCGCGACAGGGTCGCGATGCTGGAGCTGATGCGCCCGAAAGAGACTGGTATGCTTACCGCGACACGGGATCTATGGCAGCTGGCAGCGCGAAGCGGGCCAGTATCTGCAGAATCCCGAAGGGATTCTTACCGATTCGTGAGGCGCATTCCATGCGTGATTGAGCGCGCGCCATACTTCGCCCGCGCGAGCGGCGACAGGTTCACGCTGACGCTGTACTGCGCCGCGCCATACTGGGAGGACGCGAGCGGCGCGACGGACGTGGAAATGTCGCAGTGGCTTGCCGCGTTCGAGTTCCCGCTTGAAATCCCCGGCGGATGGCTCGAAGAACCGCTGTGGAAGCGGAACGACGGCATAGGATTCGAGTTCGGGACGCGCGCGGCGAACGTGATAACCAACGTAGTCAACCCTGGGGACATGCCATGCGGGTTCGTAGTCGACATGTTCGCGACGGGGCATGTGGTCAACCCGGCCATAGTCAACGTTGCGACAGGCCAGCGAATGGGGTTCAGCCTGACGATGGAGAGCGGCGACGTCCTAGAAATCAGCACAATATTCGCGCAGAAATACGCCACGCTGACGAACGCGGACGGCGAACGCCGCAACGCGTTCAAGGACATGACGCCGAACTTCACGTTTTTCACACTAGCGTCCGGGAATAACCCGCTGCTGGTCGAGTGCGGCGACGGCGACCTGTATACCGAGTCGACGGTCAGGTTCAGGCCGATGTATCTCGGGCTGTAGAACGGGGGAGCGGATGCGACGCGCCGCCGCAGCGGCAGAGGGGGCGTTCCCTATATGCACTAAGATAGATATATATGGTAGCATAATTAGAATTATGATACCATATATAGTGGAGTGGCGAGCGAGAAGCAGTTGTCTACAGAGTCCAGCTACGCCATAGTGTTTGAGAGTGCACACGGATAAACACTTAGTGATCCGTTTTGTGTTGTTCGTCCGCATACCGGATGCATCACAGTCCTTCCTATCAGGTGCAATCCCTTTGAAAGGAAGTGTCGCACTGCAGCGTCATGCTATATATAGCGCTGATTAGTTAATGAAAGCACTATATATATATCTTAGTGCAAAT
>JAISBH010000174.1 GCA_031266295.1 Oscillospiraceae bacterium
GCAATTCATTCATAGATTCACCTGGATGTATTGATTTTTGTCTTCATAGACGCCGCCGATATTGAGAGAATAGGTCTTGTTACCGCTGTCGTCAGAGCTATCGAGGGTGAAGCCCTGTCCTTCATAGAAGTCGCGCACCATCCCGTTCTTCGCGGTGGGATAGTAGTAGCCTTTGATGGTCGTCACACCGCGTTCCTTGCATCGGCGCGCCAGTTCGTCCATCATCGCGAACTCCATATCCCGCTTCAGCACCCGACAACTCATCAGCCACAGAATGATATGGCAGACGCCGCCGTCTGTTTCGCCTATGGCGACTGCCACGACGCCGTTGTCGCCGAATTTGTCCGACAGTCTGCCATACAGCGTGATGCATCGCGGGTCGGCGGCGGCTTCTTCTATTTCAGCCTGTGTGTATCGCCTGGTCGTCAGATTGAACTGATTGGATTTATTCGTCAGCTGTGCGACGCGCGACATATACATCGGCGCGAAGGGCTGGATCTCGGCGGTCATTTCCAGTGAGCGCAAGTACGCGCCGTAATCGGCGAAGGTCGTTTCGAGCTTGCTTCGCGCCGCGTTATCCTTGTACTGCGCCACACGCTTATGGTCGTCCGCGGTAAGAGCGGTTACCTCGAAATACCCCTCGCGGTCAATTGCCCTAATGTAATGCTCCGGTTTCTTTCCGATTTCCGGCGCGGCCGCCTCGGGTATCTCCCGCCGCACGATTTCGCGCTCAGCGGGATTGTCGTCCACAAACACGAAGCTCTCCGGCAACAGCGCCAAGGTGTGAGCGATGTCGGCAAGGTTCTGGGATTTCGGTTCCCAGTTCGCCTTGATCAGGATAAAATCCTCGGGCGTGAGGGTCATATCGGGGCGGTTGAGTCCCGCCAGCGCGACTTCTGTTTCATTCTTGCTGACAATGTTGAGAATAACGCCCAGCTGCTTATGAGCCTTAATGTATTCCTGAAATTCGCTGTACGCCTGACCTATCGGCGTTTCTTGCCCGACCTGTAGATTCTCCGCGCCGTCGTCGCCGACGATCCCGCCCCACAGCGTGTCGTCCAGGTCAAGAGCGAAGGCTTTCTTGTTCTTGCCGCAGAGCGATTTGATGATGTTCGCCGCGTTCTGCGCCAGACGCGGGATTGCGGGCATGGCCAGCGCGTACTTGTACATGTGCCAATAGAACGGGTCGCTCCAGGCTTCCAAGCCGTAGTCGGCGGACAGCCAGTTGATGTCGTTGATGTAGAAATGATCGTGTGTCTGCGCGTACTCCGCGAATTTAAGGTTCAGCCGCGCGATAAAGTTCACGCGCCCATGGATGTCGCTCCCATCGCGATTGCCCATCAGGCGCCAGAACGGGTATTCAAAGTTGTTCTGGATGATGGGGCAGTGATAGTCTGCCGCGAGCTTGTCCCACATAGCGGCGAACTTGCCGTACTCTGTCTCAAGCAGCAGAGAGACGGCGTCCGCGCTGTCTGTCAGCGCCGGATACCGCGTGATGTTGCGGTTGGACGTGTGGATAAAGATAATATCCGGCTCGAACGCCGCAAGCGCCGCGTTGGGAAACATGGCGTCCTGCCAATACTGCGCGTATTCGGATTCGTAAAACGCAACGCGTATGCTGTGACTGAGCAAGTAGAGGTCAAGCATTTTGACAATGCTATCCGTGGTGGAACCGCCCAATACGGCGACGCGCTTATCGAGCCAATTTGTATTGGCGGCAAGAAGTTCGCGCTTTATGGCCTTGTTTTTTCTGTGGAGGTCGTCAGGGGGGATTGATGATATCCTCATGCCAACATACCCGCTTCGATCTTCGCCTTAATCATCGCCCGCACCATCTCCAAATTCTTAGGCGTATCCACGCCGATTTGCTTTATCTTAGTGTCAATAAGCCATACGGGCAGGAAATACTCCAGATAACGCAGAAGCGTGATATCCTCTATCTGCTCCAGCGCGCCCGCAGGCGTGTTGACGAAAAAATCCAGCGCTTTCTTGTTGTAACACTCTATCCCTACAAGCCGCTTGAGGGTAAAATCCACAGTCTTATACGGTAAGGGTACTATGCTCCGGCTAATAAACACGCACCGGCCCTCGGCGTTCACCGCGCACTTCATGCTGGCGCTGTCATACGCTTCCACAGGGTCGTCAAAATCACGCATGAGAGAGCGCACCACATACTCATGTTCAAGCCAACGCTCGTCGGGCGGTATAATGGCTTCTATCGACTCCGGCTCCACAAGCGGCTCATCGCCGCAGACAACGGCATAGAAGTCTGCCTTAATCTTGTCCGAAACCTCGTGTACGCGGTCAACATGCTTTGGATGCTTGTCGCTCGTCATCACGGCGTTCAAGCCGTATTGTCTGCACATCGCCATCACGCGGTCGTCGTCCACAGCGCAAACCACATCTGACAACCCTTTAGCCTTTATGGTTTGCTGATACACCCGCCACAACATGGGCTTGCCGCAGATGTCGGCGAGGGGCTTGCCGGGTATGCGGCTTGATTCGTAGCGGGCCGGGATTATGGCGATTGTTTTCATTGCTGTATGTCCTTTCGCCGGTTAAGGATGCCGCGATGACGGGTCAGCTCTCTTTCCAGCAGCGCGTTTTTCTCAACCTCTGCCTTCAAACGCCGCTGGTAAGCGTTAAGCATACCTTCGAGTTCCATTATCCGCCGTTCTTCGAGAGTTGTGGGCGCCTTTACCTCAAGTTCCAGCCCAGAGTGTTCCAATACCTTGCTCATAGTATGATTCACCGCCATTCTTAATGTTTCTTTATCTGAAGAACAGACATACAGATATTCGTCTTCGAGCAAACTGTAAAATTCATTGTCTTGCTGCTTTGTTTTTCTCACGCGAATGGGATAAACGCCTATTGTATCAATATCCGGCCGCATCGCGTCGATAAACGCGCAGCCGCCGTCGTTATCCAGAAATAGAACAGCGCCGGCGCGCCGCCGCATAAACCCCGACCAACTGCTTGCCGTGAAACCGTCCGCTTTGCCAACCACGACTGCCGCGCCGTCGTCTGTTTCGGTAAGCAGACTGCAATGCCGAATTTTATGTATGGCATAACCGTTCATACGCGCTAGAGCGTCAAAGTGTACCGAGTCAACGCCGATCGTGCAAACATTGTCCGCCAAGCCCGCAAACCGCAAAAACTCCAGCGCCGCAAAATAACTGTGCGCGAACGAAAAGCTCTGCAAATAATCCATTGTAAGCTTTAACTTCCCATCATAAAAACTGCCAAAATTATCAATCGCGCTCGACCACACGGTAGCGGCAAGCGCCGGCCGCCTGTTGCAAACAAACGGCATGAGATCAGAAGGAAATACCTGGTGGATCACCTCACAATTCGGAAAAATCTTTTTGTAGTACATCAAATCCGTCGGGTGAGGCTTAAACACAAGATTGTAACCGTTCAAAAAGTAATCGCAGAAATATTGATACAGAGTGATATGTTCCTCAAATGTTAATTGCTTCAATTGGCTGAAGTGCTGTGTGAATACAAGCGCGTCATTTTCATCAAAGTGAATGTAGTCGGGCACATTGAACATCCAACATAGTTCATGAAGGAATTCAGGATCATCCCGCTGTAATTCCCGTAACGCCGCCGGCAAATTGAAATCGACTGTTTTGCCCTCTAACCCCGCCAGCACTTCGGGTTTTTGCAGGCTATAATCACAGACGACCTTTTTGAACAGAGGGTTTGTACCGTGGTAAATCCCGTATTTAAGCGCTTTCTCGTGGTTGGGGTTAAACATTACGCCATACTGGTCAACCGACGAATCAATGGCCATTAAGTTTTCGGGAATGGACAACATTCCCGCCATTTCCTCAAAATAGGTAAATGACATTCCCGCTTCGACGAGGTGTATACCAAATGACGCTTGGCAGCCGCCCACATATATTTCATCAAACTTCTTTACGTCAATATCTTTTTCGGAAAATAAGTAGTCCAAAAAACTGTCGCCGCGCGGAAACCTAACTTTATCGTCCGAAAATATCTTGGGAATGATTTTTGATTCTGAAAGTCGAGGATATTTCTCCCATATTTTCCATGAGCATAAAAAAACGTCGTCTTCGGTGAATGGGCGCAGCATACACAGCATTTCTGTAAGCTGATATACAGTAAGAGCGGAAATTAACCTTTTCATTCAGCTTGCGCCTCCCGCATCCTATAGCAATCCATAATGTATTCCATGTATTCCGGTGAATTTGCGGCAAACAGGAACGGCGCCGCAGCGTCCGCCGCGGAAACATTCAGCAGTGTTGGGTAATTCTTAAATATGCGTATATAATCGCGGGCATAATCCAGAATACCACTATGTATTTGTTCCGCTTGCACGGCGTTTGACAACTCCGGAAGCGTAAAGTTCAACATCGGGAGCGGCCCCGCCGCCG
>JAISBH010000052.1 GCA_031266295.1 Oscillospiraceae bacterium
GCGGCACACCCCCTATTGGGGCGATGGGGGAAGAGGAACGGGGTACCGGGGTTACGAGCTGCGTGGTAACCGACAACCCTCATCGCCCCCCTAGGGGGATATGTCGCCGCAGCGACAGAGGGGTTCCCCTGGCGAGGCAGGCTATACGCTAGGAAACAGCCCGCGGAAATCGGCGCATGTCAGCACCGTCGACGGGCTTCCCTGGGCCAGTACCCTCCGGTTCAGCAGCACCACCCTGTCAGCGTATCGTTTCACCATGTCGAAGTCGTGCGTTATCAGCATGACGCTTACGTCCAGCGCGCGGCGCAGCCCATCTACAATTATATAGAAGCGCTCGCGACCCTCGGCGTCGAGTCCGGACACGGGTTCGTCAAGCAGCAGCAGGTTAGGCATGGGCCACAGCGCCAGTGCAAGCAGCACTCGCTGCGCCTCGCCGCCCGACAGAGCGCCTATGCGCCGATCGGCCAGGGCTGCCGCGCCGACTATCTCCAGCGAGTCCAGTATTTCCCGACGCTGGTTCCGCGTCGGCGGCAAGAACACAGGGCGATTGAAGCGGCTGGCACGCATAAAGTCCATAACCGTCACCGGCGCGAGGCGATCGACATTGAGCGATTGCGGGACGTAGCCTATCTTTGGCGCGCGCATTCGTCCGTCGTTCGCGTCGGTGAAGGATATGGTTCCCGTGTGCGCCGCGACTCCCAGCAGCGCCTCGAACAACGTTGTCTTACCTGCGCCATTCGGGCCGACGACACAGGTCAGTTCCCCACAATGGACGTGAAGGTTGATGTCGTCCAGTATCACCAAGCCCTCACGTTCGACAGAGAGAGCGGAAGTCCTTAGACAACACGCGCCGCAAGCGACCCGGGTTCGAGTGTGGCGCGGCTGTCCGCTGCGGTCGGAGGATTGAACGACGTCGCTCATCAACGTACCCTTTGCCTACTTCGCGAATGCTTCTAGCAGCGCGGCCATGTTGGCGCGCGTCGCCGTGAAGTAAACGTCCATGTCAGACACGCCGTCCATCGGATACGTGGCTGTGTCTAGGTATCGGATAACCGCGCCGGTTTCACGCGACACCGTTTGCGCGCCGGTCAAATCCGATTCGCGGTCGGCGAAAATAACGCCGATGTCCGCGCTGCGCACAATGTCGATTATATCTGACAATCTCCGCGCGCTGGGAGAGACGTGCGGATCGTCGGTCAGCGTGGCCGCTATGGTCAAACCGTACGCCTGCGCTAAATACTCGAACGCGGGATGAAATGTGATAATTATCGCGCCCTTATGCGGCGCGAGAGCCGCAGTAAGCTCGGCGTCCATTGCGGTGTAGCGCGACGAAGCGTCGGCGCGATTGCGCTCTATAATGGAAGCCTGACCGGGCAGCAACTCCTTCAGCGCTGCGGCCAGCGTATCCGATTGCACCGACGCATTGCGCGGACTTAGCCATGTATGCGGGTTGAACTCGCCGTCGTGACCGTCGCCGGGCAGCAGCGTCAGACCGGAGGAGGTTTCCACAATCTTCGCGTTTATGACGGGCAGCAAGTCGTCGAGATACGGTTCCATACCCGCGCCATTCATCGCGAGCAGCGACGAATCCGCCAGGAGCGTCCGATCCGCCGACGTTATCTGATAATCGTGCGCGCAGCCCGCGTTTATCGTCGCCAGGCACTCGACGGAGACGTTCTCTACCCCGGCGGTCAACTGGCGCAACATGCAGTATACCGGGTATATCGACGCGGTCAGCTTCATAACGGGCGCAGGCGTGGAGCATCCGGACAGTGTCAGCGTCAGCGCTGATATAATGGCGGCAAACCGCAACGCCTGCATCGCATTCTTTCGCCTCATAGCGTAATCTCAATCCGAGCCGCGCGCCCAATAAACGTTACCTGATCGATCGGCAGCGTCTCGGCCTCGAACTCACGGTCGTACGACTGCAGCGTCACGCGACCGATGGTGGTGGGATCCAGCTTCACCTTGCGCAGTGCGCGGTGATTGTTGAATTCTGCCAGCATTATCGCACCGTCGACCGGACTTTGAGCGGGCATGATCAACGCCTGATCGCCCGGCAGTATCCGGAATCCCCGGCACGACGCGTCCGGTGCGAGAAAGTACAGCACCCGGTCTGGCGGTCCGCCCTCAATCCTGCCGCCGATGATAGGCAGCACGCGAGTATCCACGACCTTCCAGCTGGCGTCATAGACGGGGACTTGCCTGAGAACCTCGGACAGCGCGCTGAGGAATATTCCGCCGTCATCCGACGCGTTCGAGGGCAGCGACATAACGGGCCTTGCAGATTCGCGAGCGGGTTCGTTGCGCTGAACGTGGGAGTACGCGCCGTCGTCGGGCCGCGCCTTTGCGGTCGTTGCGGCCAGATCGGCTGCCGCCGCGATAGCGTCCAGCGAGAATTCCGCCTCGTTCTGCTGCTCCAGGCCGATACGCTTAAGTATGCGCCGGGCCTGGTCGTCCGCGATTATGCGCGTACCGGCCTCAACGTCGATCAAGTATTTATCCGCGACGCCGCACATACGCGAGACCTGTTTCGTGGTCAGGCCGCGTCGCGTGCGTTCGAGTTTGAGTAAATCGCCTAGTCGGCTCATCGATCCCTCCGGTTATTCAGCCGCGAATGCGAAGCGTGTTTTCGTCGAATATGTTTCGCCTGGCTTTAGCACGGGACTGGGGAAGTTGGGGTGGTTGATCGCGTCCGGCCAGTTCTGCGTCTCAAGGCAGAAGCCTTGGCGGTATTCGTACGGCACGCCGGCCTTGCCGATCGTATCGCCGTGGATATGGTTTCCACTGTAGAACTGCACGCCGGGCGCGTCGGTATCCACGCGCATCACGCGACCGGACTTTGGCGCGCGGGCGGTGACGACGTGTCTGAATCCATCGCCGCCAAGAACGTAGTTATGGTCAAAGCCTACGCCGAAACTCATCTGCGCGTCGGCCTTTTCCCGCGCGAGCCGCTCGCCTATCACGCCGAACTCACGCAGGTCGAACGGCGTGCCATCGACAGGATACAGCTCGCCCGTGGGTATGCACATCGAGTCCGCGACAGCCGTAATGGCATCCGAGCGTATCTTAATCTGATGATCCGCTATCGTGCGCGAAGACAGCCCTTCTAGATTAAAGTAGGCGTGATTGGTCAGGTTAACGATCGTGTCCTTATCGGTCCGCGCTTCATATTGGATGGTCAGCTCGTTCGCGTCGCTCCAGGTGTAAGTGACGGCGACACGCAGCGTTCCAGGATAGTTCTCCTCGCCGTCGGGACTGACGATGGTCAGACGCACGCCGCCTTCGACGATCTCCGCGTCCCATATATGTTTGTCGAACCCGACCGCCCCGCCATGCAAGTGGTTGCCGTGATCGTTCTGCGCGAGATGGTATTCCACTCCATTCAGCGTAAATCGCGCGCCGCCGATGCGGTTGCCTACGCGGCCTATGATCGCGTTCATGTAACCGCCCGCGACGCGCATCGCGGCCAGATTGTCATAGCCCAGCACAACGTCGTCAAGCTTCCCGTCGTGGTCGGGCACGCTGATGGATGTGATAGTTCCGCCCATAGTGACGAGCGACACGCTAGCGCCGGATTTGTTGGTTATAGTGAATTGATCCACGGGCGCGCCGTCCGGCGTCTGACCGAACGGGGAGCGCTTGACTGCTGCGGTTATGGCGGGCATATATATCTCCTTCACGCCTCGCTGCGCGGATCGCGCGGCTTGTCCGGCTTGTTGTTGGGATCGATCCGTTCGATCTCCAGCCGATCGAACGTTATCCGTTCAATAAAGTGGTCTTGAGTGAAGTATGTCTTGCCGTTAGCGGCATACTCGCGCTCGTGCTTGGATAAGAATATAGGGCGCGGCACATCCAGTCTGCGGCATACCTCTTCGACGGTATCCGAAATCGCCGACAGAGACACGGACGAAGCCGCCTCGTCGAGCGGCTCCGTCAAGTGGTTGGCGATGCGGTGTTTCTTGATTATTCTGCACCAGAGTTCGGCCACGGTCTGCGGTTACCTCTCAGTCTCGTAGCACGCGACGATCTCGCCCATAAACAACGTGTGGAAGTCGCGCGCGGGATACATGGCTGACACGACGTCGGCGGACGTATTATCGGTCGTCAGATCAACCGCCGCCTTGACGACGCATTCGATCTGCCACTTACATGATTTGATCGCAGGCGCGTCGACGACGCGACCCTTGACCGTTTCAAGACCCAGACGTTTGAACTTATCGCCGTCGCGCCCAGACCACGTCCCCGCCTGCATCCGCTCCTGCAGCAACGCGCCTTCGTCCGGCACGCTGATAATGAACGCCTGCGCCTTCTGGATCAGCGGGTATGTGAAACGCTGCGGCCTGATGGGCACGGTAAATACGGGCTTGCCCCAGAATATGCCTGTGCCGCCCCAACCTATGGTCATTGTGTTGGGCGTGCCGCCGTCCACGCACAGGAACAACCCCTTGGGCAGCTGCTGTTGGACGATTGGCGCGAGTTCGACTATCAGTTTCTTTTCCTTATCGGTCATTTGCTTCTCCTTTACTGGGGTCTTGGTTCATGTCGGATCGGATTATCCGCGCCGAACTGCACCAACGTAGTCAATCCGTGCATGGACGTGGTGTTGACGGACGCCGCTTCGCCCAGATACTGGGTCATCCCGCGCAGCTGGCTGTCGATGATCAGCGACGCATATACGCCGGTCATCAGCGCTGAAGCGTCCGCGCCGAGCGACTGCAGGTGCGTCTTACCGTCCGTACTGACGTATCGGAGCGACATTATTCCCTTGCCGTTGCGAGTCAGTTCGACGGTCGTCTTGTTCTCCTTGAGCACTGCCGACAGGAACGGTTCGCGGACGGCTTCTCCAGCCGACGGCCTAAACAGATACAGCCGCGTGCCGTTGAGGTATACCGCATAGAGTTCCGGCGCGGACTCCGCTTGAGCGAGCAGATCCATCGCTGGCATAGGATATGTGTCCAGAACCGCGCCGATGCACGCGGAATATTGCAGCCATTTCGACCGGAGCGCGGCGAGCGCCTCTGCGGCTTCATCGGCCTCGTCGCTTGCGGCGCTGAAGCGGGACTCCGCCTCCGACAGTTCGACGGAGCGCTTGTTAAGATCCTCTACGGCTTGATCGGCGAGCGTCTTCGCGGCGTCGAGCGCGGCCTTGGTACGCAGCACAGACAGGCGCGCTTCCTCTTCGAAAGCGTCGAGTTCGGCATAGGTAAGCTGCAGCGCGTCAAGCGCGGTTTGCGCCTCGGTCAGCGCGGCTTGGGTCGTTTCGACATTGTCCAACGCGGCGCGCGAGGCTTCGAGCGCTTTGTTATACTTGGTTTCAGCCTCGGCGGCGGTATCTTTACCGCGAGCAGCCTGCTCGGCGTACTGCGCAAGCTGCTTTGCAAACGCAGCATGGGTGAGTTCCGCTGCGGCAAGGTCAGCTTCAGCCGTCTTGATAGCGTCGGCGTCCGGCGAATTCGCCATCTTCGCCACTTGATCGCGCAATGTTTGGATGCGTGCGGCGGCCAATTCGAACGCCTCGGCTTGCTCGGCGTAGGTGTGATTGGTTTCTTCGGCTATGGACTGGGCGGCGTTAAGTTCGTCCTCGGCCTTGGTCAGCGCGGCGTCGGCGTCTTCCTGGTTCTTAACCGCCATACTGTAGGCGCGTTGCGCGGCTTCGTACACGTTCTGAATATCGCGCATGTTCTTGAGGTCGGCAAGCATCGATTCGGCGTCCGACGCGGCCGACATGGCGTCGGCTAAGGCGGCGTCCGCGCTTGTACGCGAGGCGTCCTGCGTGGCCATAACGGAGCGGGCTTTCTCCAGCGCGCCTGTCTCGTACTCCAGTACGCCGCGAGCAGTTTCATCACGACGGATTACAGCCCATTGGTTGTTCAAGTGTTCGGCGATCGCGCACGCCGTTTGAGCGTCTGAGGCGGGGAGTTGATCCAGCCAGCCGTCCAACCCAGTATCCGCTAGCGCGGGTGTTAAAATCGACGCTAAGATCAGCGTCAGCGAAAGCAATACCTTTAGTATGGTTTGCGTCTTAATCCGCATATTGATCCGCCTTCCCATTCAGGCATTATGCTGCCATTGCTGACATGTCCTGACAATTCTAACAAACAGTATACGATTTAGAGGAAATTCTGTCAACCATTCGTGGGGGAAGTCTTGTTACTTTTTAATTTACACCGCTTGCCCACAAATCGACGACGCTTGACGGCGGCGCGTTCGTATATATAATAAGGATGAAAATATTCGGCGCGAGGCGGTAAGAGTAAATGACTATTATTCAAAACGTGGTCTACAGCTGGACGCACTATTCATTCATCCGGTACGCGCTGATAGGGGTGTTGCTGTTTGCGCCGATGGTGGGCGCGTTGGGCACGCTTGTGGTCAACGGACAGCTGGCGTTTTTCTCTGATTCGCTGGGGCACTCCGCGCTTACGGGCATCGCACTGGGGTTGATGCTGGGGCTTAAGACGCCACTGTGGGCGATGTTGGCGTTTGGGGTAGTGTTCGCGGCAGGGTTGTGCATGGTTAAGTCGCGAGGGGCGACTTCGACAGATACGACAATCGGGGTGTTTTCGTCGACGGCGATGGCGCTTGGGGTGGTGTTGCTGTCGCTAAGGGGAGAGTTCGCGAAGTATTCAAACTATCTGGTGGGCGATCTGTTGTCAATTGCACCGTGGGATCTGCCGCCGCTGGGTGCGGCACTGATTTTTACTGTTATATATTGTGTGTTACGGTATAATAAGCTTTTGATGCTGAACGCGAATCCAGCGCTCGCGAAGAGCCGGGGCGTTGCCGTGCGCGTTGTGGAGACGGGGTTCGCGTGCGTGCTTGCGTTGGTGGTCATGTTGTCGATCAGGTGGGTGGGGATATTGATGATCAACGCGATGCTGGTGATACCAGCGGCGTGCGCGCGCAATTTGGCGCGGGATACACGCGGGTATGTGATAGGGGCGGTCACGCTGGCGCTGGTGTGCGGAACGGTGGGATTGGCGTTGAGTCTGGTGATCGGCACTGCGGCGGGAGCGACGATAGTACTATTACTGGCAGCGTGTTACGCAGCGTCGCTGGTGGTGGGAAGGCGGGGGAACCCCCTCTGCCGCTGCGGCGGCATCTCCCCCTAAGGGGGCGATGAGGGTTATCGGTTACGTTACGAGATAGAGTATCGGAGC
>JAISBH010000321.1 GCA_031266295.1 Oscillospiraceae bacterium
GCCGGGCCCGAAACCGCGCCCGCAACGCACCCGCACCACATGCTGCGCGTTGATTTGACCCGGGCGACAGAGGGGGTTCTCCCCGGGGGAGGTCGGGAGGGGGACGTGAGTTGAGCGTAGCGAGGGCGCGTAGCGCACCTCCCGAAGGCGCGAATGCGCCGCGCGCCGCGCGCCGCTCTGTCCGCCTCAGCTGCGTCTTGGCAATAATTGCGCTATCATCCCAATATAGCAGGAATTTATCAATTATTATCGAATGAAAGCAAAATTGGTTTTCTAATGCGAAAAGGGACATCCGCGCCAAGCTATGCGAGGCATTGGAGAAACTGATTGCCGCGTATAGATGACATTATCAACCCATAAGAAACGAGGAGATAGAGTGTCGGGTAAATCGAACAATATGAATACAAACGCAGCGGTCAATCTGCCCGGCGCGCCGGTCGATCCGGCCTCATTGGGCTTCAAAAGGCTGCTCGCGGCGTTCGGGAAGAATTCTCCGATCACCGCCGCGAGAGAACTGCGGGCAGGCAACATCAACACTACTTATCTGGTGGCGCTAAGCAGCGGCGAGAAACTGACCCTGCAGCGGATAAACCATCACGTGTTCAAGGAACCGGAGAAAATAATGGCGAATATACAAGGCGTGACGGCGCATCTTCGCAGCAAACTCCCGCCGAATACCACAGACGCGGCGCGGCGCGTGCTGACGTTCATGAAGAAATGCGACGGTTCCATGATTGAGTGGGACGGCGACGGCCAACCGTGGCGATGCTACAGCTATGTCGAAGGCGCGACCGCATACAACGCCGCCGTCAAACCGGAGCACTTGTGCGAGACAGGACGCGCGTTCGGCGCGTTTCAGCGCGGACTGGCAGACTTCCCAATCGAAACGCTGTATGAGACGATCGAGGGGTTCCATGACACGCCCCGGCGGTATAAGGCGTTCACCGATGCGCTGGCGGCGGATCGAGTAGGTCGACGCGCAGGCGCGGCGCGCGAGATCGAGGCGGTTCTCAGCCGCGAGCCGCTGGCTTCGCGCGTGGTCGATCAACTGGCAAGCGGCGCGCTGCCGATGCGGGTCACCCACAATGACACGAAGATAAACAACGTCCTAATCGACGACTCAACCGACGAAGCCATATGTGTAATCGACCTGGACACGGTCATGCCCGGCTCGTCGCTGTACGACTTCGGCGACATGATCCGATTCGGCGCGTCGACTGCGGCGGAGGATGAGCCGGATGTGGCCAAGATCGCGCTGGACATGGGCAAGTATGAGCAATTCACACAAGGATTCATCGCCGAGACACGCGGATTCCTGGATCGCAACGAGCTACTCGCGCTGCCGACAGGCGTGCTGGTTATAACATACGAACTGGCGATGCGGTTCCTGACCGATTACATCGACGGTGATAGGTACTTCCGCGTTTGGTGTCCGGAACACAACCTGGTTCGCGCACGCGCGCAGCTGCGTTTGCTTGAGGATATGGAGACGAAGCTGTCTGCGATGGTAACATTCATTAAGAATAACGTCGACTGACATTCGACGGCGTTCGATTCGGTCATAAACTCGAATAAAGCTCGATTCGGCCATAAACTCGAATAGAAACGCCTCCGCGTCGCATTCTAAACGCGGAGGTGTTTATCGTGCGAGAGAAACCCAAAAAATCCAAGTTTGTCCAGGCGGAACAGCTTAACCCTCTGAATCGGTTCAAACCGCACCCGCTTGGCGATCTGGCGCGGCATAGCGACGCCGTCCGCAGCGACGTTCTAGGTAGTTATACTGGAACGCCTGCCTACGAAAGCGACAGCGCTCCCACGCAGGATGCGGATGATCTGTAACGGCTGAACCGCTCTTCTTGCCGAAAGCTGGAAATAGCGGCGGATAATCGAAGGATTGGGGACGGAGTAGACAGTGATGATCGTTAATTGAGAGACGAGTTCCGTCCCTGCCATGTTATTCTAATTCGACGCCTTAAGGAGTCCATGCAATGACCGATACGCACAGCGGCGTTCTGCCGCGCCGGGTTCAGCCACGCGTCGCCGCCAAGCCGCGGGCCTGGTGGGCCGGGCCGCTCTGCTTAATCCTAGTCGGTGCTCTAGCCGCGCTCGCCATGTGGGCGCAGCAGCAGGTTAA
Organism: Oscillospiraceae bacterium; assembly: GCA_031266295.1. GTDB lineage: Bacteria > Bacillota > Clostridia > Christensenellales > Aristaeellaceae > BNUH01. Next base: position 2,135 of record JAISBH010000321.1, read on the forward strand.
GGCCTACGAGGCCTTCCAGTATATGCGCTCGGTTGTCGCGCGCAGCACGTTCTACGACGGGATCACTGTCGACGGCGTACCGCTCGGCGGACTGACGCTCGAACAAGCCGTAGATCGGCTGGCCGCGCGCGATCAGCAAGAGAACGAATCCTTCGAGATATTCCTCACGGCTGGAGACGCACGCTGGCGCATATCCTCCGACGAGGTCGCGCTGCACCGCAATACGGAGACGCTCATCCGCCAAGCGTACACGCGCGGCAGGACGGGTACCCTTGAGGAGCGATACGATGAGATAAACGCCATTGCGGCCAGCGGCGTCGCTTACGAGTCTCAGATGTGGTACGAGCGCAGCGCAGTACGTGAGCTGACCGATCAGGTTGCGCGCCGACTGACGATCGAGGGACATGACGCGGGGGTCGCGGAGTTTAACTTCAACACGCGGCAATTCACCTTCACCGATGCGCTGGCTGGACAAATCGTCGACGCTGACACGCTGTTTACTCAGGTAGCGGCTGCGCTCGACTCCGGGAACTACGGCGCGACCATCGAAGTGTCTATCACGCATGTGGAGCCTTCGATCACGCGCGAACAGGTTCAGGCGCTCTACGGCAAGGTAGCGGGGTTCACAACATCCACGTCGGCCAGCGTGAACCGCAACACGAACATATCACTCGCAGCGCGCGCGATAAACGGCACTGTGCTGCAGCCCGGCGATGTGTTTTCATTTAACGACACAACCGGCCAGCGCACATACGCCAAAGGCTACCGCGAGGCTGGTGCGATCCAGAACGGCGTGCTGGTAGACGACATTGGCGGCGGCGTGTGCCAGGTCTCCACGACGCTGTTTAACGCGCTGGTGCGCTCGGGACTTAGCATCTCAATGCGCAACCCGCACGCGTGGCCGGTCGATTACGTCAACCGAGGCGAGGACGCTATGGTCAACTGGCCCGACAAGGATATGAGGATGAAGAACACCACCGACGGGCCAATATACATAATCGGCTCGTTCGCAAACCGAACGCTGACATTCGAGGTTTATGGACGCAAACTGGGCGACGGGATCACCATCGATCTGCACAGTCAGACTACGGCGACCACACCCCCAGCCGAGACCGTCTATACTCGCAACAGTTCACTCGCTCCGGGTACCGAGGCCGTCACTCGTCAAAGCCGGACAGGATACCAGGTAACTACGTACAAGGTTATGTACCAGTACGGCAAAGAGATCTCGCGCGAGGCGTTCTATAAATCCGAGTATCGTATGTACTCCAAGATGGTGGAGTACAACTAGCAATAAGTCGCGTAACGCGGATCGAGGTGTTGTTTATATGATAGGCACTCCGTTGCTGGGCGCGCTTGAGGGCGGAGGGACCAAGATGGTCTGCGCCGTTGGTTATGTCGGCGGCGCCATTCTAAAACGCAAGTCAATCCCAACGACTACGCCGGAGGAGACGCTTCCCAAACTGGCACGGTTCTTTCAAGGCGAAGGCGTCGAGGCTTTGGGCATAGGCAGCTTCGGTCCGGTGGATTTGCGCGAGGATTCTGATACGTATGGGTACATAACGTCAACGCCCAAGCCGGGTTGGGCTGATATGCCGTTCATGCCCGTACTGCGCGACGCGCTGAACGTCCCTGTCGGATTCGAAACGGATGTGAACCTGGCCGCGATCGGCGAGTACACGCTCGGGGCTGGACGCGGGCTGGCGAACGTTGTATACGTAACGGTCGGTACGGGTATCGGCGCGGGCATTATCATCGATAACAAACCTTTGCATGGTCTGGTGCACTCGGAAATGGGTCACTTGCTGCTCAAGCCGAGCGCGGATGAAACGCATCCGGACGGGTTTTGCCCGTATCATAAAGGGTGCCTGGAAGGTCTGGCGAGCGGCCCGGCAATCGAGAAGAGATGGGGAGAAAAGGCGGGCGCGCTGCCACCGGATCATCCGGCTTGGGTGTTGGAGGCGGAGTATCTGGCGCAGTGCTGCGCCAATATAATAGTCGCAATCTCGCCCGAGAGGATAATACTGGGCGGCGGAGTCATGCATCAGACGCACCTGTTTGAGCCGATACGCAGACGCACACTGGATTTATTAGGCGGTTATATCCGCAGCGACAAAATCCTCGACGACATAGATCACTATATTGTGCCGCCCGGTTTGGGCGACGACAGCGGCACAATCGGCGGGTTGATCCTGGCCTCGCGACAGCTTCAGCGTTAACACGATCACAGCTTGGCGTCTCACGAATCATACGCCGCGTCCAGCAGCGCAAACGCCAATCCAGCTTCGACGACCGGCGCGGCCCGCTGCACTATGCACGGGTCGTGTCTTCCTGTTCCCTTTAATACCGTTTGGGTATTGCTGACCAGCTCGACTGAGCCCTGCGCGACGCCGATTGTCGGCGTTGGCTTGAAACATACCTCAAACACGATCGGCATCCCCGTCGATATACCGCCGAGTATCCCTCCGTGTCGATTCGTCCGCGTTCTTACCTTGCCTCCGTCCAGGAAGAACGCGTCGTTATGCCCGCTGCCGCGCAGCCTTGCCGCCGCGAACCCGGAACCCTCGCCCGCGCCGAACGCTATCCCGCGCACCGCCGGTATGCCGAACACGCATTGAGCGATCCTGTTCTCCAGCCCGCCGAACATCGGCGAACCCCACCCCGCCGGAACGCCTACCGCGTACGCCTCGACTATCCCGCCTACTGAATCTCGATCGGCCGACGCAGCTAGAATAGCCCCTCGCATACGCCCGCCAGCGTCCGCGTCCAGCACGGGGAACTCTTGTCCGCGCAGTTGAGACAATAACGCGCAATCGATCGGGTCGGCCTTGCGCGGCCTGTCCTCTATGCCCGCGCACTCGGCGACGCGCACGCCCGTTTCAACGCCATAATCCCGCGCGAGCAGCTGCGCCGAGATCGCTCCGACCACCGCAAGCGGCGCTGTCAGCCGCCCGGAGAACATCCCACCACCGCGCGGATCGTACGCCTCTCCGAACCTCGCCCATGCCGAAAAATCCGCGTGTCCCGGTCTGGGCGCGCGGGTTTCTATTATTGAGCTATAGTCGGCGGAACGTGCGTCGCCGTTCTCGATCATTATGGCCAGCGGCGCGCCGCATGTCTCGCCGTTCGCGTTGAGTCCTGACAGCACGCGAGGAACGTCGGCCTCCCGCCGCGATGTGGATAGCGCGTTCCGGCCAGGAGCACGCCTGTCCAGCCACGATTGAACGGCGTCCCAATCGACGCGGAATCCGGCAGGCAGCCCCTCGATCACCGTGCCTATCGCAGGCGCGTGCGACTGCCCGAATATGGTCAGCCGCACGCGTTCGCCTATATGATTAGCCATGCGCATTGTCCTTTCGAATCGGCCTAAATAGTATCGACCG
>JAISBH010000047.1 GCA_031266295.1 Oscillospiraceae bacterium
GATACGAACGCCGGTACGTACGGCATACCCGAGTTCGGCACGCGCTTCGTCCGCCAGATGCTGGACGAAACCAAACCCGCCACGATGGATGAACTGGTGCGTATATCGGGCCTGTCGCATGGCACGGACGTGTGGTCGGGCAATGCGCAGGAATTGATCCAATCCGGTACCGCCGAGCTGCGTCAATGCATCTGCACGCGCGAGGACATCATGAACTACCTGATCTTAAGCGGCGTGGACACAAAGACCGCCTTCGACACGATGGAATCCGTGCGCAAGGGCAAGGGCTTGAAGCCCCATATGGAACAGGCGATGATCAAGGCGCGCGTGCCCGGATGGATCATGGACTCGTGCTGCAAGATCAAGTATATGTTCCCTAAAGGCCACGCCGTGGCGTATGTGACGATGGCGCTGAGGATCGGTTGGTTCAAGGTATATGAACCTAAGGCGTACTACTGCGCGTATTTCACGATCCGCGCGGTAGGGTTTGACGCCAGCGTGATGTTGCTGCCCGAGGACGGGCTGCGCGCGCATCTAAGTAAGCTCAACGAGCGCTTCCGCGAGCTTACCGCAAAGGAAAAGGATCAGATCACAATGCTAGAACTGGCATTGGAAATGAATCTACGCGGCATCCGTTTCCTGCCGGTGGACTTGTATCGATCGGGCGCGGGTGTGTTCCGGATCGAGGCGGGAGGGATACGTCCTCCGTTCACCGCGCTGGCTGGGCTGGGTTTGGCGGCGGCGCAGTCGATAGCCGCCGCGCGGGATGAGAGGCCGTTCCTGTCGATAGAGGATCTGCGCGGCCGCGTGCGGTTGTCGTCGTCGGTAATAGAGATGCTGCGCGGGCAGGGATGTTTGGCCGGACTGCCGGAAACCAGCCAGATGAATCTGTTTGACGCGCTGCTAGCTTGACGCCGCGCTAGCCTGGCGGTATCATCTATAACCGAAAGGACTGATTCCAATGAATCATTCTAAAAAACCGCGCGCAGAGACGCGTAACGACCTGACCAGCGGCGGTATATTGAACAAGCTGCTGCTGGTCGCGCTGCCTATAATGGGCACTCAGCTGATCCAGATGTCGTACAACTTGACTGACATGTTCTGGCTGGGTCGGCTTAGCACAAGCGCGGTGGCCGCGTCGGGGACGTGCGGGCTGTATATGTGGCTGTCAATGTCGCTGATGATGGTGGGGCGGATGGGCGCGGAGATCGGCGTATCCCAGCACCTGGGCAAGGGCGATCCGGAAGCCGCGCGGAGGTACAGCGAGAATTCGATCATGGTCGCGTTCATACTAGGCGTGGCATATGGCGCGGCAATGATCCTGTTTCGCGTTCCGTTGGTGGCGTTCTTCAACATACAGGAGCCTGAAGTCGTCGCGATGGCTGAATCATATCTGGCGCTGGTGGGGATAGGAGTGCCGTTCACGTTCGTGACCGCTTCGATTGTGGGGACGTTCAACGCGGCGGGCAACAGCCGCGTGCCGTTCTTTGTAAACGGGATCGGACTGGCGATCAACATGGTGCTAGACCCGATTATGATATTCCCTATGGGGATGAACCTGGCCGGGGCGGCGATCGCCACGGTAATCGCGCAGGCGGTGTCATGCATAATGCTGGCCACGCTGATGAAGCGAGGCCACCAGAGACCCTTCGCCGATTACCATATCGTGTCGAAGCCGGACTTCGCGATACTTCGGCGGATAACTATATGGTCCGCTCCTATATGCGCGGAGAGCGCGTTCTTCACGTTCATGGCGATGGTGACAAGCCGAATGGTCTCGCCGTTCGGCGAGGTCGCGCTGGCTGTCGGGCGCATCGGCTCTCAGATTGAGTCGCTGACGTGGCTGATAGGCGGCGGATTTGGCAGCGCGCTGGTGTCGTTCATGGGACAGAACTACGGCGCGGGCAAGTGGACGCGGATACGGCGCGGGTTCAACATATCGGTATGGACGATGGTGATGTACGGCGCGGCCGTCACCGCGCTGCTGCTGACGGCTGGCGGCGCGCTATTCTGGATATTCCTGCCCGACCCCGAGGTGCAGGATCTGGGGATCATGTATATGCAGGTGCTGGCGTTCTGCCAGCTGCCTCAGTGCCTGGAGGCCGTGTCCAGCGGAACATTCCGGGGCACGGGACGGACGCTGCCCAGTTCCCTGGTAAGCGTGATATCGAATATACTGCGCGTGGCGATGGCCGCAATCTCGGTTCGAATATGGGGTGTGATAGGCGTCTGGGGCGCTATCAGCCTGACCGCAGCGCTGCGAGGTTTCGCATCGATGGCGTGGTATCTGATCGACGCGCGCCGCCAGCCGAAGTCAGACACCATACCCGCCGAGGCTGTCGTCGCGCCGTAGCTGGGTCCATACCGCGTCCTGGCGGCGCCTTTGCCGGATTCTAACCGGGTTTTAATTTCCATTTGACGTCCCCTTAACAATTGCGTTAAGACGCAGGACATGGTATAACATACTCAGTTACCAATCATTAGGAGGTGCCGCTATGATCCGTGTCGCAGTTGTGGGGACTGGCAATATTTCCCGCGCACATATCCCAGCGTGGCTCACGTTCCCCGACAGGGCCAGGATAGTCGCCATGGTGGATATATTCCCCGAGAAGGCCGTCGAGAAATCGCGGGAGTTTGGCGCCGACTGCGAGATATTCGACGATCATTTGAAGATACTCGATCGCGACGACATAGATGTAGTCGATATCTGCACGCCGCCGTTCTGCCACGCCGAGATTGCGATTAATAGTCTGCGCGCAGGCAAGAACGTTATCGTTGAAAAACCAATGGCCGCGTCGCTTGAGGAGTGCGATCTCATGCTCCAGGCTGAGCGCGAGAGCGGCAAGACGCTGGCGTGTATCGCGCAGAATAGATTCCGCACGCCGATAGCGCGGCTGAAGGCTATACTCGATTCCGGCATGGCCGGACCGGTGCGGCACGCGCAGATCGATTCGCTGTGGTGGCGTGGGCACTGCTAC
>JAISBH010000117.1 GCA_031266295.1 Oscillospiraceae bacterium
GGGGGTTTCCCCGTTTGTTTCCGATACTCTATCTCGTAACGTAACCGACAACCCTCATCGCCCCCCTAGGGGGAGATGCCGCCGCAGCGGCAGAGGGGGTTAACCCCCGCGACTCCGCACTCCTAAACATCCATCCCCGGATACAGCACCGCCTGACCAGTCCGCTGAAACCCTGCTGCCCGAAAGAACTCCGCCGCCGGAGCGTTCCTTAACCATACTTGTACGCTGGCGCTGCGGCATTGCTCCTCATATAAGTACTGCCTCGCCCCAGCCAGCAGCGCCCTGGCCACACCGCGCCTGCGACATCTCGGCTGCGTGTATAGCATCAGCACGTGCCCCTCCGCTCCATAGCCGGTTACTATTATCTCGCCAAGTATCTCGTCTTCCTCAAGCACGCCCAGCGACGCGAACACCGTGTTCCTCCGCGCCTTGTCCAACCAATCCAGCGAGTGCTGCGTCGCGCTATAAGGATTGATCCGCGCCAACAGCTTCTCTTTCTGCTCAAGCGTATCCAGGTTGGTGAACGCCAGCCTGCAGCCTACTGGCGGCTTCGGCCCCCAATCCCCGCTCTTGAGTATGTCGCGCATGACTATCTCCGCGTCGTCATTGTGAAACCCCTGCTCCGTGAAATACATCAGCCGCTCCGGATCGCGCGGACTGCACGACGCGTATATCCTCGCCGCCAACTCAGGACGCTTGCGCCTTAACATCATCGCGCGGGTGAATGCCGCGCCGAACAGCAGATCGCGCGCCCTCGCGAACGCCTCGATTATCAGGTAATAATTAAGCGGCCTATCCGGCAGCAGCTGGTGATTGACATATTCCACAACGGCGGCCATGCCTATCCGCTGACCGCTGTTATCCGTAGCGACAAATATATTCTCACGGGGCGCGCCGCTCATCGCGGATTGCCCCATATCGATGCGCAATCGCAGCCCTCACTTTTTCAACAATTTCTTAAGCGCTCTTCTATTATAGATATCTTCCCCGTTTTTGTCCAGATTAAGTTGAACTTTGCCTAAATCGGCACCCTTATCTGATTCGAGCATAATGTAAAATGCGAGGGGGGATCAAGGATGTATTGTATGCAGTCTTGCGATGTCAATAAAACCTTGTATGGCATACCTCTGGAGCCGCTGCCCGATCCCGTGCTGTTTGACGATTGCGGCGCTGAGGACTGCGGTAATTTCACCGACCCGGTGCATGGCGCAGGCTGTTTGTTTGACGAGTTCGATCCTGACATTTTCAACAAACCTTGCTGCAAGAGCGGCTGCTGCGCCATATGCAACCGCATTGGCGACGACGCGCCGTACTTGGTACCGCATATCATCGCCTGTATGGAGCCATGGGCATACGCCGCGTCGACATGCGTGGGCCAGGGACACGGCCGATGCAGGAACCATCGCGTCAACCTGCTAATAGGGCTCCTGCCCACGTGCAAGTGTATGCCTATCATCGGCGTCTTTCCGGCCAACGGCGGCGCAACCCAGGAATACTGCGACGAGACGCCTCTAAGCACCCTATGCTGCATCAGGCCCGTAGCCCCGGCGGACGTTGCGTCCGCCGTCAGGGGATACGAGGTGATGTGCATTCGCGTGCGCGGCGTCCCCAAAATGGAGTTTGTGGAATACGGCCTGGCCAATCCGGCGTTTTACAACGATCCGAACGGCTACACCTTGACCGTCCGCCCCACACTCTACCTTGAGGTACTGCTGAAGGACTGCTGCGGATACATGTACACGGTCAAGACCTCCTATAGATTCCCCAACACAATGCTGCTGGTGTTCCCTCTGCGCTGTAGACTATGCGACCTGGGCGACGCTAATATTTACCTTAAAACAAAGATTCAGCTGTGCGGCGGTACTAATATCATACGGCCCGACCGCTCCGAAGAGCGCAGATTCGACTTCACCGTCAACATGGCGGTAGACGCGTGCATCGTCAAGCATATCCCCTATGACACATGCGGCGTGACTAACAGCTGCCTTCCTTCGCTGGTCAACGGCGCGCATAACATATCCGATCCGCAGGACGTATACGCGCTGGACGCGCCGTACTTGGTGCCGTTCCCTATCGCGTGCCGCAGGATACGCAGCGAGCGCGTGCTGGACGAAACCGAGTGGGGCACGCCCGTCTATCGATGCGTCAATCGCTCAATCACCCTGCCGCCATTCAATCAATGGCCCGGCGTGGGTCCATGGAAGATAATCAGCGTCAGCTCGACGGGACAAACAGGCGTGACGTTCGACGACTGCGTCGTGCCGACGCCGCCTCAAACCATCGCGGAATGCAACGCGACGCATGATATCCCCTGCATGACCGAGGCAGAGTGCAACGCGAAACTCTTGGAGAACTGCCACTCCCATACCCTGGAAGCGCAGCTGAACGTCAGCCTGGTTGTGCAGGTGGAGGATTCACTGGGCAATACTTATACCATCACGGCGAGTTTTCCGCAGGCTCTGAACATCAACCTGGGCACCGAATGGGCCAATATTTGCCGCGCCTGGCTGTATGTCAAGACCAAGTTCAGCCTGTGCGAAGATACCCGCGTCGTCGCCGGAGGCGGAACGGGGGTGCCCGTGGTATTAAGTCTGCCCGTAGATATGCTGCTAGAGGCCTGCGTAATGAAACTGATCCCCTATCAGATAACGGGCAAGGACACTCGATGCAACCTTGGCCCGTGGTATTACACGGACTACTGCAAGTATCCGATAGCCCCGGTAGTCCCGCTGAGCGCCAGCCCCGCGCCTTCCGGCGCGAGCCAGCCTTCGGTGCAAACACCCGAGGAGGATACATCCTTCGTGTCGCAGCCCGCGCAGGCGGACGCCAGGCCCGCTCCCGCTCGTCCTATTCGTGACATTATACCCGCCGGATGCCGCAAAGCAAGGCGTCTTGCGGTACGATAAACGCCTGCGGCGCGTCGTTTTACTCCTTTCGGCACGGCGGATGAAACGTGGATTTAGCGTAAAACGGTATGGCCATTCTAGATTAGCCGTTTCAAGAATCCCTTTATTGTCAACATAAACACCGTCTTGTCTGCCAAACGCGCCGGAAAAACCGGCGCGTTTTCACTTGTCCCGGAACATTGGACAATCACGCCCTATTTGTGATTAAACCGCATTTTTTGACCATCTTTCCTGCAATCACATAACATGCAAGCGAGGAGGGATTTTCCAAATGAGT
>JAISBH010000215.1 GCA_031266295.1 Oscillospiraceae bacterium
ACGGGCATCATGACCCCCGGCGCGCGATCAGAGGCTGAGATGACCGCCGCGCTGGTGGCGGCCGAGGCTGCGTATCTGCAAGGCGACGAGACCGCGTGCCTTAATTATATGCGCGAGGCTTGCGAGCTGGGATGGTATCCGGAGTCCGCGAAGGGGAATTGGGTGCTGAAAACATTGACGAACACGCAAGATTATGCAGCGTTGTTGGCAGAATATCCGGTAGACCGGTAGATCAATACAAGCGGAGGTAGCGATGGTCAAGCGGCAATTGGCGGAGCGCGCGCTGATGAAGGCGCTCTCAACGGGCGGGGATTTCGCGGAGCTGTTCTTCGAGGATCGGATCAATAACTCGATCATGCTGCAGGGCGGGAAGGTCGAGATCGTGAACACCGGCCGCCTGCATGGCGTGGGCGTGCGCGTCTTCAAGGGCATACGCAGCATCTACGCCTACACGAATGACTTCGAGGAGGCGGGACTGCTGGACTGCGCGTCGCAGGCGGCGTCCGCGCTGAAGGAAACGGAACACACAGGATCAGTCGGCGTACGTCTGACGGGATCGATCGCGGCGAACCTGCATCCAGTGAGGTCGCTGCCCGGAGACGTCAGCAACGCGTGGCGAGTAGATCGCCTTCGGGCGGCGGACGCGGCGATGAAATCCATCTCAAGCGAGATAACGCAGACCGTATGCCGCTACGTGGATTGGGATCAGCAGGTGACTATCGCTAACAGCGAAGGGTTGTTCGTCAGCGATCGGCGCGTGTATACCAGGGCCTCGCTGCAGGCCGTCGCGTCGGACGGCGCGGAGAATCAGAGCGGGTTTAGCGGGCCTGGCGCGCTGCAGGGCGCGGAGTTCGCGCAGGCGCTGGATATCGAAGCCCACGCGAGGATAGCGGCGCGTATGGCGGTCACGATGCTGCACGCGCGTCAGAGTCCGGCGGGGGTGATGCCGGTCGTGATTGACAACGGTTTCGGGGGCGTGATATTCCACGAGGCGTGCGGACATTCGCTAGAGGCGACGAGCGTCGCGCGGGGTTTGAGTGAATTCGCCGGCAAGATCGGACAGAAAATCGCGTCGGATATAGTCACTGCGATAGACGACGGAACGATGCCCGGCGAGTGGGGTTCGATCAACATAGACGACGAGGGCACGCCGACAAACAGGCTGGTCCTCATTGAGAACGGCGTCCTGAAGAATTACATGATAGACAGACTCAACTCGCGCCGGATGAACATGCAGATCACGGGCAGCAGCCGCCGCGAGGGATATTCGTACGCGCCGACGTCAAGGATGCGCAACACATATATCGCCGCAGGAACCGACGACGACGGCGAGATGATCCGCACGATGGGCGACGGACTGTATGCCAAGACGATGGGCGGCGGATCGGTCAACCCGACCACGGGCGAATTCAACTTTGCCGTGCAGGAGGGTTATCTGGTGAAGGACGGCAAGATAACCGAACCGGTGCGCGGCGCGTCGCTGATAGGGCGCGGCAGCGAGATACTGACGAAGATCGACCGCGTGGGCCGCGATATGAGGATGGCGCAGGGCATGTGCGGCTCGATCAGCGGCAGCGTGCCGACAAACGTCGGTCAGCCGATGATCCGCGTTTCATCGCTGACGGTCGGCGGGCGTTGAGGAGGAGGGGCAGCTATGTCTACGCAAAATAAAACCGCTTTTAAGAATGACGCGTTGGATATATTCATTGGAAAACTCCTGGCGGCGGCTAAGGCTGGCGGCGTCGATAAAGCCGAGGCGTATCTGCGCAAGACGGAGTCGTTTCAATCGTTCGTGGAGAACGGCGAGGTCAGCGAGTACGGCGTGAACAGCTCAGGCGGGCTGGCGCTGCGAGCGCTGGTCGGGGGCAAGATGGGCACCGCTTATACCGAAGCGTTCGACGACGACGCGATTGATATGCTGGTGTCGCGGGTGCTGGAGAGCGCGTCGCTGATAGAGGATCCGGACGAACAATTCCTGTTCGGGGGCAGCGCGTCATACACCGAGCTGGACACGCTGGCCAGGACGCCCGGCGGCGGCACAGCCGACGAAAAGATAAAGTACGCGTGCGATCTGGAGAAACTCACGCTAAGCCTGGATCCGCTCGTAACCAAGCTGGGCTATCAGAACGGCGTCGAATCCACCCATACCCAGGTGCGAATCGTGGGCACGAACGGGCTGAACCTGCGCCACGAGGCGGATGGAATCGCCGCGATAGTGATGCCCGTGGCCAAGCGAGGGGAACGCACGTCCGACTCGACGGGGTTGAGGCTGGCGCGGAATTTGTCGGATCTGCCGATGGAGGAGATGGCGAAAGAGGCGGTGGCGGAGGCGGTGTTCATGCTGGACGCCGCGCCGTGCGAGAGCGGTTCATATGAAGTGATACTCCGGTTCGACGCCATGAGCATGATGCTGACGACGTTCCAGGGCGTATTCTCGGCGGAGAATACCCAAAAGGGGTTGTCGCTGCTCAAGGGCAAGGTGGGGGAAGCGATCGCCGCGCCGTGCGTGACGCTGAAGGACGATCCTCACCGGGAGGGCGGCGGCGGTTCGAGACCGTTCGACGACGAAGGGGTCGCGACATTCCCCAAGAACGTGATCGACGGCGGCAAGCTGACCACGCTGCTGCACAATCTGAAGACGGCGAAGAAGGACGGGGTGGCGGCGACGGGCAACGCAGCGAAGGGCAGTTACGCCGCGACGGTCAAGGTCGCGCCGAGCAACTTCCACTTCCAGCCTGGAGGCGACGGCCTGGACGCGCTGTGCGAGAGTATGGGCGAGGGGCTGGTGATAACGGACCTGGCCGGAACGCATGCGGGCGCGAACGATATATCGGGCGAATTCTCGCTGCTGTCGAAGGGTTATCGGGTGCGCGGCGGTAAGAAGGCCGAGCCGGTCGAGCAGATCACCGTCGCGGGGAACTTCTTCGACATGCTCAAGCATATCAAGGCGGTAGGATCGGATCTGCGGTTTCCGTTCGGAGGCGCGGGCAGTCCGTCGGTATGGGTCGGGACGCTGTCAGTAGCGGGGAAGTAGGTGGATTATGCCAAACACACTCGGGGATAACCACGTAAAGGGCCTGGCGTTCGAGACGCTGGCCCTGCACGGTACGCGCACCAACGCCGACAAAACGGGCGCGCTGACCACGCCTATATATCAGAGCGCAACCTTCGCGCATCCGGGGGTGGGCAGGAGCACGGGCTTCGATTACTCAAGGCTGCAGAATCCGACGCGCCAGGCGCTGGAGGAGACGGTGGCGACGCTGGAGGGCGGCGACGACGCGATAGCGTTCACGACGGGCATGGCGGCCATAGCGTGCCTGATGGAGCTGTTCGCGCCGGGCGATCATATTATAGCGTCGGACGATCTGTACGGCGGGTCGGTGCGGCTGTTCAGCGCGGTCAGCGGCAAGAACGGCATAGACGTATCGTACGTCGACACGTCGGACATCGGAGCGGCGCGGGCCGCGATACGGCCGAACACGAAGGCGATGTTTGTGGAAACGCCGACGAACCCGATGATGATAGTAAGCGACGTGGCGGCGCTGGCCGGGATATGCAAGGAGAGCGGGTGTCTGCTGATAGTGGACAACACGTTTCTGACGCCGTACTTGATGAAGCCGATAGCGCTGGGGGCCGACATAGCGCTGCACAGCGGAACGAAGTATCTGGGCGGGCACAACGACGCGCTGGCGGGTTTCTTGGTCACGGCGAGGCCGGAATTGTCGGAGAGGCTGAGGTATTTATACAAGACGACGGGCGCGTGCATAGGGCCGATGGACGCATACCTGGTGCTGCGGGGCATAAAGACGCTGCCGGTGAGGATGGATCGTCAGCAGGGGAACGCGATGGAGATCGCGCGGTGGCTGAAGGAGCAGACGCGCAGGGCTGATCCGGCGGTGACGGCGGTGTATTATCCAGGGCTGGACGATCACCCGGGGCTGGAGTTGAGCAAGCGTCAGGCGAGCGGGTTCGGGGCGATGATATCGTTCACGATGAAGGATGAGGCGTTGGCGCACGGTGTGCTGGAGCGGGTGCGGGTGGTGCAATTCGCGGAGAGTCTGGGCGGGATAGAGTCGCTGATAACATATCCGACGATGCAGACTCACGCGGACGTGCCGCCCGAGGTCAAGGAAGCCCGAGGTATAACGAGCAAACTGCTGCGCTTATCGGTAGGCATAGAAAACATAAAGGATCTGAAGGCGGATCTGGAGCAAGCGATCTACGGCGAGTCCCAGACCTAAGGCGTGCCGCGCCGATTGTGTAAATCAGAAAGCCAGGATATACTTCGCGCGGCTGTCTGCGGGAGGTCGAATCACGGCTGTTGGCGTTGTATGGTATCATATGCAGCCAACAGCCTCCTCCAGGGGGCATTTCATTTTGCAATCGGCCGCTGAAAAAAAGGGGATAAAAAAAGCGAAAAAGGGTATTGACAAGAGGGGAGGGAAGTGATATTATCATGAAGCTGTCTCGCACGGCACAGGAGCTTGAAAACGGTATAGGAAGCAAAGACAGTGTAAATTCCGAGAGTGAATGACACTGAACGCGGAGGACTGACTTGAGGGACGAGAGTGCCGAGGGGAAGCTTGCTGAGGGATCGGGAGTTCCGGAAGGGACGAAGGAACCGGAAGCGGGCGAGAGGGAAGAAGCGAACGGTGATAGAGGATTAAACGGAAGAGTTTGATCCTGGCTCAGGACGAACGCTGGCGGCGTGCCTAACACATGCAAGTCGAACGGGTGTAGCAATACATCAGTGGCGGACGG
>JAISBH010000285.1 GCA_031266295.1 Oscillospiraceae bacterium
TCGAGCGCCCGAGCATATATCACCGATATATTCGTAAAACGTCTTTAACACGGGCAGTCTCTCTCGCGTGGACGCGTGCGCAGCCAAAAAATGCGCGCACCATTCAAGTGCGGATGCGCCATCATCGACTTCGCACAACAAATCCAGCTGCTCGTCCATGCCGCGTTCAAATACGCGCGCCGCTGAACCGCTCGGCGCGTAGGCCCCCGTAATCTGATACAGCCGATTACGCACGGCGCGCTCGCAGTCTCGCGCGTTCTTATGTTTGCGCCGCTCCTCTTCGAAGACGCGTTCTACGCATGGAGCGTAAACCGACGCGTACTTGGCCGACGGGGTATAGCCCGCGCCTATATCAGTCATCCTCGGAGCCTTTTGTTGCCGAGTTTTCGCCCTTAAGCGCGGAAGGCTGTCCCCCTAGATCCCTTAATCGCCCCATCAACTGCGTGTAAAACCGCAGATTGTGCATCGTGCCCAACCGATATGCGAGCGGGTCGCCGATCCTGTACAGGTGGCTCAGGTACGCGCGCGAGTATCGCTGACAGCATAAACAATCGCATACTTTCGACAGCGGACGCGGATCACGCCAGTACGCTTCATCCAGCGGATATAACCTGCGGTAGAATCCGTCGGCGCGCGGATCGATATCCTCGGCGCGCTCCCACTGCTCGTTGAATATATATAATCGGTTGTGCCGTGCCTCCCTGGTCGGCACAACGCAATCGAATAAGTTGTAACCCATATCCACACACGCGACGATCGCCTCGGGCATACCAAGCCCCATCGCGTACTTGGGCAATCCATCCGGCATCGAGTCCGCTGTCACGCGCAGGATTTCTGTATCCAACTTCCCGCCGCCGTCCAGCGGCCAGCCGCCGAAGCCATATCCGTCGAAGCGCATGTCTCGCAGCGCGTAGGCGCACTGCCGCCTCAGGTCGTTGAATGCGCCGCCCTGTATGATGCCCAGCAATAACGGCGGGCGATCAAGCTTCCTCTGCGCCACTTGTCTCTCGTATTCCGCGCGGCACGCCTTCGCCCATCTCACCGTGCGCTCGACCGAGCGTTCGCACGCGTCACGCGACGACTCGAGGTCTGTGCATTCGTCCAGGCACATCATAGCGTCCGAACCCAGTGCGAATTGCATCCGAACGCACGATTCAGGTGTTAGATTAACCGTATCGCCGTTCTCGCGCTTGAACCGAACCCCGTCGACCCTCACATCGCCGCGCTTCGGGTTTTCCTTGATCAATGAAAATACCTGGAATCCACCGGAATCCGTGAGTATCGGCCTATCCCAACCCATCAGTGAATGCGCGCCCCCCAATACCTTAACCACCGACACGCCCGGATGTGTCATCAAGTGATATGTGTTTACGACGATGCCCGGCACGCGGGAGGCTTCTAGGTCGAGCGAGTCGACGCAACGCACAACGGCCCGCGTTCCATCCGGGAAGAACGCGGGCAGCGGCACTGTCCCATGATTAAAGCGCAGCCCCATCGGACTAGGGCCTGCTCGAAAAATCTCGCATAGGTCTTGGGGCATCTTTTTCGCCTCCACTGCGTCGCTGTTCCGGTCAGCGGACCTCCAGTCCGCCTCCCTCCACGCTCCTTGTGGGGACGAAAAATCTACCCCAATCCCCACTGCGATCTTTTTCGAACAGGTCCTAGTTATGTATAAACACCTGCTTTAACAGAACCTGCGCGCCGGTCTCCGGATCAAGCTCCATCACCATAACGTCCTTCATGTACCCGTTCCATCGCGCGACGACGGGCGACTCCGCCTGTAGCCGCGCGGCCTCGGCCACGCTGTCGCACTCATAGTAACCAAACAGATCGTCGCCGACGTTCCATATCGTGTAGTTGCGAATGCCCGCGCGGTTCAGCGTCTCTGTCATCTCCGGCCATATCTGGTCGTGCCGACGGATGTATTCGTCTAGCTGGCCGGGCAGGACATACGCTTTCCATGTAAAACGTTCCATATTATTTGATCGCCGTCCAATCTCCGTTGGCACGCGCGGATTCTCGTTCCGCCGTAGCCAGCCTGATCGTGTCGCGGGTGCTGGTCAACGGCGCGACGGTGATCGGCTTATCGTCGTTGACGCGGTCGAGGAAGTAGCGCAGTTCGCGATAGTAACCGTTGTCCTCGGGCAGATGCGGGACGTACGACAGTTCACCGTTGGGATACACGGTCAGCACGTTGTCCTCGAACACAACCGCACCACGCTCAAAATTCTGTCTGAACAGCATCTTGAACTTCATGTCCTTACCGTTCAGCGACCAGTCGTCCTCGGTCGTGATAGACATGCCGGGATAGCGGTAGATCGACGAGAGCGCATCGATGCCCGCG
Source organism: Oscillospiraceae bacterium (assembly GCA_031266295.1). GTDB lineage: Bacteria > Bacillota > Clostridia > Christensenellales > Aristaeellaceae > BNUH01. Next base: position 2,345 of record JAISBH010000285.1, read on the forward strand.
CCGGGATTCATGTTGACCCCGCGCGTCGAGACTGATTCCGGTAGGCCGAACAGCCAGTTCACCATATCCACGTCGTGAATGTGCTGATCCAGCAGACAGCCGCCCGAGCGCGATTCATCCAGATACCAGTTCTCAAACGAACCCTGAGGCGTGCCGCCGAACCGGGCGTAATAACCCGATGTGGGCTTGCCCAGCTCGCCGCCGTCTACGAATTCCTTCAGTTTCTCATACGCTGGCCAGAAGCGCAGGCACTGACCGATCATATGCTGTTTGCCGGAAGCGGCCGCAGCGTCGATCATCCGCTGGCACAACTCGGGTGTAAGCGCCATTGGTTTCTCGCAGAACACATGCAGCCCCTTCTCTAGGGCCTTGACGGCGTTCGGCGCGTGCAGGTATGTCGGTATCACCAGATCTACCATGTCCAGCGGTTCTTCAGCCAGCATCCGATCGAAGTCGTTATATAGATGGAACTGCGAGAAATCGATCTGATCCTTGCCGACGCCCTCGATATTGAGCGTGCCTGTCTGGGTCTCAAATCGCTTGGGATCAACGTCGCACAGCGCAGTCAGCTTGATCTCCGGGTCTTCCTTCATCAGCCGGATATAAACCTCCAAGTGGCCGCGGCCCATCGCACCCACGCCCACCAATCCAATCCTGATCATGCCGTTTGCCTCCCCATGATCCAATCCATCGCGGTCGACGCGTTATATACACTTGCCAGTTCATGCCGCGTGTATACGCCCTTTTCCACTATCAGCGCGTGGTCGTATCCGATCTTCTTGAGCGACGCCATCACGACGGGGAAGTCCACGTCGCCGGTCAGCAGGTCGCCGAAGCCGTCAAAGTTACCTGTGGATTTCTTGAAATCCTTGATATGTACGCACACAATTCGGTTGCCTAGCATATCAATCCATTGTTGTGGGTAACCAAACAGGATCACGTTGCCTACGTCGAAATAAGCGCCGACGCGCTTTGATCCCGCTGCGTCGACGAAATTCGCCATTTCTAGCGGTGTTATCAGGAAATTGTTCCACACATTTTCTATGCCAATCGTTACGCCCAGTTCCTCGGCCAGCGGCGCAAGCGAGCGCACTGCGTCGAGCGCGCGATTGTACAGCACATCATACGATTCGATCGATCCGTCTTTAGTTGGGACGTTGTTCCCCGGCACGACGAGTATCACTCTGGCGCCCAGCCACTTTGCAGCACGCAGTTGAAACCGCGCGATATCAATCGACTTGGCATATATCTCCGGATCGGCGGATGTGAACGGATACTGCCAATACAGTCCAGTCGCGAAGCTGGTCAGCGCGACTCCTTCCGCGTCTGCAGCTTTGCGGAACGCGGTGAACTCGTCCTCGCCGCTCTCCAAGCTCAGCGGGCCTGTCGAGTTAAGCACGGGTTCGTAGGCTTCGAACCCAGCCTTTTTCGCGGCGCGCAGCTGATCCAGCGGCGATAGGCTA
>JAISBH010000288.1 GCA_031266295.1 Oscillospiraceae bacterium
CTCCCGACCTCCCCAGGGCTTGGAGCGAGGGAACGTGGAACTGGTTGCGTTACGGAACAAACTATCGGAGCACAACAAGCTGGCCGAAACCGATTGTGTTCCGATAGTCTACCCCGTAACGCAACCGGTTCCCCGTTGCTTGCGAACCGCATCGTAACCGACAACCCTCATCGCCCCCCTAGGGGGAGATGTCTCCGCAGCGACAGAGGGGGTTCCTCTCGGGGGAGGTCGGGAGGGGGATCTCAATCCCCTTCCCGAAGGCGCGGATGCGCCGCGTCCCAGACCCTGCGAAGGGCTATCCGCCCTTTCGAATCCTGACCAGGCTTCGCCTGGACCATCATGATACACATTCCATCGGCTTCGGACTGCCTGTTGTACCTGGATAGTCTACCTCGTAACGCAACCGGTTCCTCCGTTGCTTGCGAACCACATCGTAACCGACAACCCTCATCGCCCCCCTAGGGGGAGATGTCGCCGCAGCGACAGAGGGGGTTAACCCCGTCGTCCCCCATCACCCCGTCCCAAGCCCCGGGGGAGGTCGGGAAGGGGACGTCAGTTGAGCGTAGCGAGGGCGCGCAGCGCACTTCCCGAAGGCGCGGATGCGCCGCGTCGCCGCAGCGACAAAGGGGGTTCCCCGGCCTCTCCACCGGGCACACCCATGTCACAGTACCATAATATCACGACAACGTTAGGTTGTCAATAGGGTATTATAACTTTCGCTCGGAGGGATTCCCGCGTCACATAATGTCACCTCGTCTGAACAAACGCTCCTCTGTACCGCCGATACGCCTCCACCGGATCAGCCGCCCTCGTGATCGGCCTGCCGACGACAATCATATCGCTGCCCAGCCGACGCGCGTCGTCCGGCCCTACTGACCGCGCCTGATCCCCCTTCTCCGCGTCAGGGAATCGCACACCCGGCGTCACTGTCACAAATTCCTCACCGCACGCTTGGTGAATATACCCCGCTTCGCCCGGCGCGCACACCACGCCATCCAGCCCGGCCTCCTTCGCCAGCCGCGCCAGCCGGATAACCGCGCCATTTATGCTGCCATATATTCCCAGTTCCTCATTCAACCGTGCGCCGTCTATTGATGTAAGAATGGTCACGCCGATCAGCAAAGGCCGCTTTCCTCCGCCGGACTCCAGTCCCTCGCGCGCCCAACGCATCATCTCCAGCCCACCCAAAGTATGGCAATTCACTATATCAATCGGCAGCCTCGACAGCGACGCCATCGCGCCCTTCGCCGTGTTTGGTATGTCACACACCTTCAAATCTAGGAATATCTTCAAATCTCGCGTGGCTATCTCGCTCACTATCGACGGCCCTTCGGCGTAAAACAGCTCCATGCCGATCTTCACATAAGGACGCTCGCCCGACCCTGCAAACCGATCAAGGAATCGCAGCGCGCCAGCCTTGTCCGGGAAATCCAGCGGAATAATAACCTCGCGCGGTATACGCGGCATAATAATCCTCCATTCAATCAAACAAATCAACCGTGTAAATAATGCAAATAAGTAACAGGTTCACCGCGCGGATTAAAATTCCTCCCCGTTTCAATAAAATCCCATCCAACGGGCGATACTGTAAGTTGTACGGACATGTTGCCGTTATGGTACGGAGGTGCGCTATGAAGGAAACCAAACCGGATGCGAAATCAAACCCGTTCAGGGATTTTATGGGCTGGATCAGCGAGAACGCCAAGCGGATACCGCCGAATATGCCGACATGGATGCGGTGGCTCGCGCTGAGCACGGCTGCGGCGCTGGTTTTAGCTGAATTGGTGTTCGGTTGGGGATTCCCCGCGCCGGAACTCAATACCCCAACGGTCACGGCAGAGAAGCAAACCCGTCGGCTAATCGTTACCGGCGAGGGCGTTGTCGAACCCTATGAGAGGGGATTAATCACCGCCAGAGCGGCGGGCAGGGTAAAGACGGTCTTTCACGCCGTCGGCGACACGGTAAGAGAGGGCGACCTGATCGCCTTGCTGGAGAGTGAAGACGCGCAGCGGGCATTGGATCAAACCGCCATCGCCCTAGACGAGGCAAAGGCCGCCGTCGCTCCCGCGCTGTCCGCCGCCGCGCCTGCGGTTATCGTATCACCTGTGTCAGGAAGGATCATCGCGCTGCGCGGGGAACCGGGCGATTCAATAACGGGAGGTGCATGTGCCCGCATCGCTGTGGGTGGGGCGCTGTCCGTAACACTGCCCGATACCGCGCTGGCCGTCGCTGTTGGCGAGACAGTCAGCGTTGAAGCCACCGTGTTATCCGGCACGATCGAGGTCAGCGGGGTTGTCATTGAGCGAGAATTGGGTAGCGCCACAGTGCGCATAACAGACGAGCGGTTAACGGAAAGGCAGGTCGTGTCCGTATATGACCCAGACGGCAACCCAGCTGGTTCCGGCGCGCTTGAGATAGACGAAGCTGCGTTGGTGTGGGGCGTAAGCGGCGTGATTAGATACGCGCACGCGATGGTTGGAGATTGGATCGACGAGGGGGAACCTATATTCACCCTAGAAGGTCCGCTGACTCTTCCCGGCTATGAGACGCAGATGCAAACGCTAGAGGCGGCGGCGAGTGAAGCGGCTCAAGCCAAGCGGACTGCGGAGGGGTTATCGGTATACGCTCCAGCCGACGGAGTGCTGACTGGGATGACGCTGACAGCGGGAACAGTCGTTCGGGAAGGCGAGGCGATCGGGATGCTGATCGACGCGAACTCGCGCATGGTGGAGTTTAATGTTTCGGCTGAGGGTGTAGGCGCACTTCAAGTGGGACAAGAGACTAAGATTGTGGCGGGCGGTATGGAGTATGTGGGTTGGGTCGTATCGGTGGAATATCCGACGGCGATAATAGCGACGGATATACGCGCGCCGCTGGGTGCGGCGGCGTCAGCGGCGGTAGATACAGGGATTGAGCGGGAAGGGATATGGGCGCCGGAGTCAGCCGTAACAATACGAGCAAACGGCAGTGCGTACGCGATGCGTGCACCGGATGCGGCGCGGCTGCCATACGCATGGCTACGCGGGCCGATCGGGCGTTTGCTGCGTCCAAGCGACGAGGCGATTATAGAATCGCTCACGCCGGAATTGCAAACATCCATCACGATAGGAGGCAAAGCGGATGGAATGGTCGAGATCAAATCCGGGATAAGGGAAAATGAGGCGCTGCTCGACGCAATAAACTAATGGGGAACCCCCTCTGTCGCTGAGGCGACATCTCCCCCTAGGGGGGCGATGAGGGTTGTCGGTTACGACGTGGTTCGCAAGCAATGTGGAACGGGTTGCGCTACGAGACTATCCAGGTAAAACCGGCAGTCCGAAGCCGATGGAATGTGTATCACGATGGTCCAGGCGAAGCCTGGTCAGGATTCGAAAGGGCGGATAGCCCTTCG
>JAISBH010000008.1 GCA_031266295.1 Oscillospiraceae bacterium
CGGCGTTCCAGGAGAACGGATCAGCGTCGCTGTCAGCCGTCAGCGTAATGATCTCGCCGTCATACGCCAGCGCGGACGGCATGAACATCGCTAATGCCAGCAACAGGGCCAGCGCCATGCTCAGTTTCTTCACAAAAGTCCCTCCCATACTTATTGATAGCGATTATTGTCAGCCGTCTAAGCGGCGTAACAACCGTTATTAACCGTCTACTAACCCTCGTCCAGCCAGTCCGTTATCAGTCCCTATCCAGCCCTAATCATCCTTTAATGGCGCCGATCGTCACACCCTTCTCAAAGTATCTCTGAATGAACGGGTATATCAGCAGCAGCGGCACCGCAGAGACGACGGCGCAGGCCAGCTTCACGCCCGAATCATTCAGGTATATCCTCATACCGCTGGCATCGCGCAACCCCTCCATGTTCTGCATATCGGCCGGCTTGGCGTTGCGGACGACATAGTTGCGAATAACCAGCTGCAGAGGATACAGCCGCTCGCTGCGCATATACAGCTGCGCTGAGAACCAGCTGTTCCACAGCCCTACCGCGACGAACAGCGCGATCGTGGCCAGCGTGGCGATGGACAGCGGGTATATGATGCGGAACAGTATCTGCAGGTCGTTCGCGCCGTCGATGCGCGCTGATTCCTCCATTGAGGCGGGCAGCTGCATGAAGAACGAACGGATTATAACGAAGTTGAACACATTGACCGTGCCTGGCAGGAACAGCGCGAACAGTGTATTCCCTAGGTTCAGCGTCTTTGATATGTTGTAATAGCTGGGGATGAGACCACCGGAGAAGAACATCGTGATCAGCAGGTAGACCATAAAGAACTTCTGGCCGTGCAGCGCGCGCTTGCTCAGGCCGTACGCCAGCATGGACGTGATCAGCGTGGACAGTATGGTTCCGCACACCGTCACGGTGATCGTTATCATATAGGCCCTGGGTATCAGCGCGGTGGAGAATATATAGCGGTACGCCTCCAGCGTCGGCTGTTCGGGGAACAGTATGAACGGGCGGCGCATGAATTCCGCGTTGCTTGTTAGCGTGATGACGATCATGTTGTAGAACGGAAACAGTATCAACACCGTCGTCAGCAGGAAGAACGCTACGTTCAGCCAATCGAACAGCCTTTCGCCAAACGAATGCTTTATCTTCATTTTAGAAGAAGCCCTCCCCCGACGTCCTTTGCACCACCATGTTGCTCGCGAACAGGAGTATGCAGTTGATCACCTGCTGAAACAGCCCGATGGCCGTGGACAGGTCATACTGACCCTTCTCAACGCCCATGTCGTAGATGTACGTGTCTATTACCTGCGCGACGGTCGTTTTTGTAGCGTCGGTGCGCAGGTTCATAATCTGGTCGAAGTTCGCGCCCATCACCGAACCGACGTTCAGTATCAGCATCGTCGTGATTGAGAAGGCTATGGCGGGCAGCGTAATATGCACGCACTGCTGGAACCGGTTCGCGCCGTCCAGGTACGAGGCTTCGTACATCTGCTGATCCACGCCCGTGATCGCGGCCATGAATATGATCGTGCCCCACCCGGCCTCCTTCCATATGCTGGACATATAGAGCAGGCCGTAGAATCCGTTGGGGTTGGTTAAGACGTTTAGAGGCTGCAGCCCCATTGAGACCAGCATCTTGCTGACCATGCCGCTGGTCATAGAGAACAGCGAGAACAACAGCGTATACACGATGACCCAGCTGATGAAATGGGGCAGATAAATGACGGACTGTATGACGCGCCGGTATTTGTGGCTGCGCAGTTCGTTCAGCAGCAGCGCCAGTATAATCGGCACGGGGAACGTAACGAGCAGCTGGGTAACGCCTATGAACAGCGTGTTCCCGATGACCTGCCTGGAGACGGAGCGACCGAAAAACCGATTGAAGTTCTGCAGTCCCACCCACTGTGAGAATACAATGCCGCTCTTGATCTTGTATTCCTTAAACGCAAGTATAACCCCGTACATAGGCAGATAACTGAACAGGAACACAACCAGTATCCCCGGCAGTATCAGCAGGTACATGTACCTATCGCGTTTCAGATCGAGCCACAGCGGCCGGCCGTAAGTCCTTAAACTGGGCAGAAAGAAATAGGCAGCGACGTTCGCTATCAGCAGCGCCGCGCCTGCAGTGATCAGCAAAGCAGGGCCTCGCCCATATGCGGCGAAGTCCCAATCCTTGTTGCCTATAACCCCAGCACGCGTGATGTACCATGCCGCGCCCGAGATTATCATCAGAATCGACAGCGCGGCGACTGATTTCCATGCCTTGCGCATACCCGCCGAACCGCCGTTACTCGCATCTATCGCGTGTACCGTCATCAGTTATTAATCGCACCCCTTCCTTCCCGCATCATAAACTAAAGTAGAGCGCACCGCGCTCAATATCCTCGCTAACTTGAATTATACCACACCACGTTGTTTGTGTCAAGCGCTTTACTTGTATCACAAGCGGCCTCAAATTGGGGATTGCGATCCCCCTCCCGCCGACGGGGAACCCCCTCTGTCGCTGCGGCGACAGAGGGGGTTCCCCGTCGGCCGAGAGCGTTCCTCCCGAAGGCGCCAGGGTGCCTCCTTAATGCCAGTACATCATAAGCAGCGTCGAGACGACATACAGGCCGATAATGTGCGCGGGGTAGAATATGTAGAAGAACCACTTCATCCCGCTGCCCTTCTCGCCGTTGTACATGAACATGGGCGCCGCCGCGAGCACCATCAGCCATTGATTGGTCGCGTCGCCTCCGCGAATGAACAGAACCGCCGAAACCGCCGCGAGGACAGCCACCTGCGCCCAGCGCCATTTCCGCAAAATGTAAAACAGCAAACCCAGCCCCACCATCAGGTACCCGCCTTCGGTGGTTATGATGCTGGGAAGCAGCAATGCCGCTACTATGAAGACGCGCAGGAACTGAAGCGGAAACCCTCCGCCGCTCTCCAACTGCGCCATGATCACTAAATATGGAACGGCGGACAAAATCGGGATCAGGGCAATACCGACGCCACCGGCGATTTTCCGCCACTCGCCGTCCTTAACCCCGCCCACAATAGTCTCCCAGGCCATCATATAAAGAAAATGGAAGCGAGGATCTGAGCATGACGGACAGCCTAAAGCTTAACGCGACGCGGATAAAAATGATCGCGATCATCCTGATGGTGATCGATCATATTCATCAAATG
>JAISBH010000011.1 GCA_031266295.1 Oscillospiraceae bacterium
ACGAAGAACCACGAAGAACCACGAAGAACCATGAAGAGCCCCGCCAGCGAATTAACATTGTCTGGAAGCTGTGTTACCATTACTCTGGAATCAGGTATAGAGTTCATACAAATCACAACGCTGTTTTTGTGTAGTCACGTTATGTTCTGACTGCCGAAATGTGATGGCTATAGTGGTAAAAAACGTATAGATTTCTTACCATGCAAAAATGCTAGCGGCCTTCTTGCCTTCTTATAACAACCGTCAACACAATGCACAAACCAGGTACCGCATTCTTCAAGAAAAACGAACAATGCGATTGCTGGTTCAACTGCAGATATTGTACCACTGCCTTCCAGATGCTGTCAATAGCGAGTGAGAAGAAAATTATACTTTTATTACCTCCGTCCCAACGGGTGGGATGCTCGATTACCCAGAATATCCCTCGCTTCATAATGACAAAGGAATCACAAAGACATATGCCTGTAAGGAGGACAACCGATGACGCGCCGTGCCTATCGCTGGATTTCCCGCATCCTCGCCGCAATCTTGCTCCTGACGGTCGTTTCCCTACCTTCCAGTCGAGCGGAGGAAGCGTCCGCTCAACCGGAAAGCATCGAGGGCATCGCAGAGGTCGTTGCACTTGATGAAATCCTTGGAACCGAAGAAACCGACGAAATCACCGGAACGGAAGGAACCATAGAAATCGGAGAGAGTTACGAGGCGTCGCCCGAACCGTTGGAAGAAGGGGCGCCAGATTCAACAGGCGACGCCTTCACCGCAGTCCTCGAGACATCGAAGCCTGCGACGGAAGAAGCGGAGCCGGCGTCCGAAGGCGAGGACGTGCAGACTGATACAGTTGTAGCGGAGCCGGTGGAAGTTGAGCCAGTCGCAGCGGAACCAACGGAAGAGGAGCCAGTCGCAGCGGAACCAACGGAAGAGGAGCCTGCAGCAGCGGAATCAACGGAAGAGGAGCCAGTCGCAGCGGAATCAACGGAAGAGGGGCCGGTAGTAGCGGAATCAACGGAAGAGGAGCCGGTAGTAGCGGAATCAACGGAAGCAGAGCCTGCAGCAGCGGAATCGGTTAACGTGGAGCCGACCAAAAGAGTCCGGGCCGCTCTTCAGATCGAGGAAGCTGGGCAGAGCGATGCAACGGAAGCGGCTATCAAAGACGATCCATCCGAACAGTCCGATAAGGCGGCAGCATCCGTAGCGCTTGAAGAAGCGGACGCATCCGATGGCGCTGACAAGGCTACAGGAGACGGCGGAACCGAGGAAACAAGTCCAGCAGACGGCGGAACCGAGGAAACGAGTCCAGCAGACGATGGAACCGAGGAAGACGAAGCCTCCGCCGCAAAGGGCGGCACGAGCTTTTTCATCGACGACGATAACCTGGTGACGATCGGAAATAGCAGCAATGCAGCCCCGCCGAGCTATGAAAACATAGAGAAAAAGACATATGCTGTCATCCCAGGCATTGAAGCGCCGGTGCTGTCGACGGTGGTCGGGGGGACCGAGTTGACATGGTCGGGCGATGACTATGGGTACTATGTGCTGAGGCGGTTGAGCGAAGAGATGCAGTATCAGCTCTTTGATACGATCTTCGGCAACGGCCTGTCGGAATTTTCCAAGAATTACATGCATGTGTACAACACGGTCAACTACTATTCGATCGTATCGGCGTTCCCGTATCGTGGCGTAAGCGAACCATCCAACGTGGTCGATATCCTCATGCAGTATCTGGGGACGCCGACGCTCAGCGTGGATGTAAAGGACGATGCATCAGACGCGATCGACTTCCAATGGTCAGCGGCAGTGAATCGTTCGCAATATATTACCAACCACTTTGTAGAGTACACGCTCTATGCCGCGACGGCGGAGGATGGGGACTACCAGGAGATTCAAACAACGACCCGGCTGAATGAACTGGGTTCGATTTCCGAACTGGGGCTCCAACCCGGCGAAACCTATTACTTCTACGTGCAAGCGTGGCAGCAGGTAGAGGATTTCGATCCGTTCTACGCGAAAAAATCGAACGTGGTTTCGCTCACAGTGCCTGGAACCACGTCCTCGGCTCCCATCGACAAGCCGGATGTCCCCTCGACGAACCCCAACCCAGGGAACGCGTCCCCGCCGATCGACAGCCTGCCGGATCTTGAGTCGATGCTGCCGTGGCCGGTGCCGAAGGAACTGCCGCAGCTCATACCGGGCGTGACGATCCCGAAAACGCCCGCCAGCGTGTGGCAAACGAAGGACGACGCCGGACGCAGTATCCTGCGCTGGAACGCGGTCAACGATGCAGATGGCTATATCGTCTACATCGTCGAGGCGGACGGCAGCATGACGCAATGCTTTCACGTGGAAAATGGCACGGGCGTGGTGTTGGACGCCTCGTTCAACGGGAAGACGCTGATGGTGACATCGTTCTGGAAGCGGGATGGTCAGATGGTGACGAGCTTCGCTTCCGACAAGATCAAAATCAAGGGCGCAAAGAATCCTTCGACTGGCAGCGCTGGCATGGTAGTGTATCCTGTACCTTCTGTCGTAGAGTGGGGACAAACGATCGTCAGCACGCCCACAGTCCCAACGGTGGAAGTGGAACCCGACTGGGATAGCTTTGGAAAGTACTGGTCAGTCGTTCGAAAACCCATCGAAAGCGGTTTGAAGGCTGATGGGACGCTTCTGCAGACCCAAGAAAACGCTGTGGAGTGGGCACGGCGTTTGAAAGATACCTATGGCGAACTCGGCATCGACTATGATCATGAACCCATGACAAAACAGACACAATGTGTTGATCTCATTCAACTGTACCTCGCGCAGTTTCTGGGATTGCCGACGATCGCCGGGAACGCCAATCAATACGCGGGTGTACAGCGGGACGGGCTTTCATGGATTCCGTATGAGGATGGTTTCGTGGCAGAACCAGGCGATATCGTCATTTGGAGTACGACGCCCTACGCGGTGGAGAACGGCCATATCGCGATCGTCACATCTGCCAATGAACAAACGTTTACTTGCATCGATCAAAACTATGGCGAAGGCGATGAAATCCGCGAAAAGTCCCCGATGGCGTATGATAGAGCAGGCTGGATCCTAGCCGGCGTCCTGCGACCCAAATTCTCCAAGTAGCCGCGCCGCACGCATCGAACCACCTCACTCGGGGAGTTTCCGTCCACAGCAGGAATGCGTGATCCCGCGTCGAATACTGCAGAACAGGGAGGGCGTTCGTCCTCCCTGTTCTTGTTGTTTGAAAGCGCACGGGGGATGAAGAAGACGATCGGGGACGTGGTGAGGGTGATGGGATAACGATGATAAACGGTAAAGGTGATGAGGATTACGAGAACCGCCGCTGCACCGCCTTGACCGCCTCGACGATCGGTATCACAGAAACGGACAGACCCAGCGCGACCGCCAGTTCCCTGAGGCTAAGCGGTTCGAGCGCGAACACATCCGCCAGGAACGGGACATATATCACCGCCAGCGTGAGAGCCAGCGACAGTATCATCGCCGCCAGCAGCACATTGTTGCCCCGCTTTAACCGGAATATGCTGCCGCGCTGAGAGCGCATGTTATACGAGTGGAATATCTCGCACATCGACATCGTGAGGAACGCCGACGTCATCGCCCCGCCGTGACCGTGCCACACATCCACTATCATGTATGACGCGATGGTTATCAGCGCGATCAGCACGCCTTGGTAGACCGCGTCGATCCCCAGTCCGCCCGCGAACACGCCCTCGTTCTGCCCGCGAGGCGGACGCTGCATGATCCCGTCCTGCGCACCCTCCATGCCCAGCGCGACGGCGGGCAGGCTATCCGTTATCAGGTTGATGAACAGCAGATGCACGGGTTTGAACAGCGTAAACCCGATGATCGTCGCGATGAATATGGACACGACCTCGCTTAGGTTCGACGAGAGCAGGAATTGGATGGTCTTGCGGATATTGTCGTATATCCTGCGCCCTTCGGCCACGGCGGCGACGATCGTCGCGAAGTTGTCGTCGGCCAGCACCATGTCGGCGACGTTCTTGGTAACGTCGGTGCCGGTTATGCCCATCCCTACCCCGATGTCGCCCGACTTGATCGCGGGCGCGTCGTTGACGCCGTCGCCGGTCATGGCGGTCACCTTGCCCTTGCGCTTCCACATGTTCACTATGCGAACCTTGTGTTCCGGCTGCACGCGGGCGTATACGTGAATCTGTTCGATACGCCGCTCGAACGCCTCGTCGGTCATGTCGTCCAGGTCGCGGCCTGTGACAGCCTGGCTGGGGTCGTCGATTATGCCTAGTTCCTTGGCGATTGCGATTGCCGTGTCCTTGTGATCCCCGGTGATCATCACGACGCTGACGCCCGCATCCCTGCAGGTGTCGACCGCCGCCCTCACCTCCGGGCGAACGGGGTCTATCATCGCCTCGATGCCGACGAAGACGAGGTTGCGTTCTATAGCATCCGGTTCGATGTCGGCGGGCAAGGCGTCCATTTCCTTGTACGCCAGCGCCAGCGAGCGCAGCGCCCGGTCGGCGAACCGCTTGTTCCTCGCCAGTATGCCGTGCAGCCTGTCGGGGGTCAGCGGGGCGACATGGCCGTTATCCACCGCATGAGTGCAGCGGCGCAGTATCTCGTCCGGCGCGCCCTTCGTGAACTGGATGAATCCTCCGTCATGCGCGTTGATAGTGGTCATCATCTTGCGCATACTGTCGAACGGCGCTTCGGCTGCGCGCGGGTATTCGAGGGACAGTGCGTTTTTGTTGAATCCTTCCTTGAGCGCGAACGCCACCAGCGCGTTCTCCGTCGGGTCGCCGACTATCTCGCCATCCGGAGATAGTTGAGAATCGCAGCACAGCGCCATGCCCTTGACGAGCAGCTCCTTGTCGCCGTAGCTTTCGACGACGGTCATCTTGTTCTGGGTGAGCGTGCCCGTCTTGTCAGAACAGATGATCTGCGCGCAGCCCAGGGTTTCTACGGCGGTCAGGCGGCGGATAATGGCGTTCTTCTTCGCCATGTTGGTCACGCCGATGGAGAGCACGATCGTCACGACGGCGGCCAGGCCTTCAGGGATTGCGGCCACGGCCAGCGACACCGCCAGCATGAAGCTGGACAGTATGCCCTCCGCGCCGAACTCGCCCTCGCTGATCAGTCTTACCGCGAACACGACGGCGCAGATCGCCAGCACCAGTATGCTCAAAACCTTGCTAAGGCTGGACAGCCGCTTCTGCAGCGGCGTTTCTTCATCCTCGGCGGCCTGGATAACCCCGGCGATCTTGCCCATCTCGGTATCCATGCCGACGGCGGCGACCACGCCCACGCCGCGTCCGTACGCTACGCTGGAACCAATGTACGCCATGTTCCTGCGGTCTCCCAGCGATACGCCGCCCCTGTCGTCGGCTGTCAGCGCCTCGGTTCGCTTGTTTACCGGAACGGATTCGCCGGTCAGCGCCGCTTCCTCGATCTTCAGGCTGGCGCATTGGATCAGCCTTATGTCGGCCGGAACGGCGTCCCCGGCCTCAAGCAGCACGACGTCGCCCACGGTGAGTTCAGACGACGGCACGCGTATAACAGCGCCGCCGCGCCGGACTTTGGCGGTGGCGGCGCTCATCTCCTGCAGCGCCTCGATGGCTTTTTCAGCCTTGCTCTCCTGGTATACGCCCAGCACGCTGTTGATGATCACCACGGCCAGGATGATCCCCGCCTCGGCGAACTCGTTAGCGCTGCCGCCTTCGGCGACCGCGATGGCCACTGAAACGGCGGCGGCGGCCAGCAGCACCAACACCATCGGGTTGAGCAGCTGTTCAAAGAAACGGCGCGGCAGGGATTTGGTTTTGGCCTTAGCCAGTTCGTTGCGGCCGTTTTTCGCGAGCCTTGATGCCGCCTCGGTTTCGCTCAGCCCGGATTCGCTGGCGTTAAGTTCGCGCAGTACGTCGTGGACGCTGTGCAGGTAATGGTCGGTCATAGTCGCCGCCTTTCCGCCCGTATCGTACGGGCAAGCCAACCGCGCTCTGCTTTGGTGCATATACAAAAAGACCAAAACAGAGACATTCTCTGCTTTTGGTCTTGCTTCCCTATGTCGTCAAGGGCGAGCCTTGACACGGGTCCGGCGACCAGGAACGGATTCGCTCCGGTTGTTGACCGCCGAATATTAAGCTACTCCCCAAGAGCTGACGCACCGCCAGCATAGGTTGCTGAGCGGAACAATATTATTATATGGGGAGCGGTATCGTTAGTCAAGCATAATTTGCGTGCGGCGTCAACGCCAAAGTTGGAGCTGATGCGTTAGCTGGAATCGGGATCAGTCACGTAAAATCGATGCTTAAGAAACATACGGCGGCGGGGTTTCGATGCAATTAGTCATAGCTAACTTATCCAACGAAACCAGTCTCCTAAGAGGCTGGCTTTTACTATTTTGGGGCTTCAGCGCACCCAGGATTCGATAACCGAGACAGGTTGGTTATAATCCGATGCGATGTCCGCTAGTGGAATGCCGCGTTTCGCCATGGCTTTAGCGCCCATTATCAAGCCTTTCTGTTCGCCTATCAGGATCCCTTCTTCATACCCATCTTCCTTCGCGCTATAAATACTGGAAAGCCAATCTTTCTTAGCTTTTTCGGCCAGGTACGCTTCGCGCCTAAACTGCGGATCGGAAGACAATTCCTTTATAGCGTTTGCAGCTCCAGCGACTTTAGGGAAATCTGTGGCTAACATATTGAGTCTCGCCTCCTCTTCAGCGTCAAATAAACTACTCCAAATCCATTCCGGAGTCCCATCGTATTCCAGTGGCAGTTTATTAAGTTCAATCACTTTCTCCATTGATTTTGTAGTCATAGTGATCCCATGCTTAATATCATAGGTAACAAACTCATGAAGATAATCGTTATCTTCCGAAATCGCTGTCTCTGTAGTGAAGAATATAGACATTACCTTCTTTAATGCCTTATAGATCTCACCGCTCTTTAGTTGTCCACCGAACGCCTTGCAATGATAGTAGTGGAATCGTTCGAGGGTCTCTTTAGTCACAAAGAACTGCATCTCAATATGCAGAATCTCTCTTGACATAGTTATAAACACATCGACTATTGGATGCTTCTCTTCCAATTCATCGGATGGTAAGCGCGGGTCGGATATATTAACATCCTCTGATCTTAGATTTGGCTGTGAAAGCATATCACGTAAAAAAGGCAAAACCACAGTATCCTTATACTTTGGATTCGTGAACAAAGTAAGAAACACATTATTAAACTTAGCAGGAAGTATCTTCCTGTTATCGTCCAAGGCGTATACTCCACCCATCATATCCTACCTCCAACCCATCCACCAAACTTATCATAACACAATCACCCACGAAAATCAATTCCGAAGTTGGGGTTCACACGGCCGATTCATATGATGGTTATGAGAACCTAAAATCGCCCAATGAAAGGTTCCGCTGAATCGGATTGCGCAGCGCGTCCGGATGGAAATATACAGCGTCGCCTTCCATAGAAATGCGAATGTTTTCACGAATTCGTTCACTTTTTTTGGGAATACGGTATAGAGCGCTTTCAGAATCCGCATCATATAAAGAAAATGGAAGCGAGGATCTGAGCATGACGGACAGCCTAAAGCTTAACGCGACGCGGATAAAAATGATCGCGATCATCCTGATGGTGATCGATCATATTCATCAAATG
>JAISBH010000091.1 GCA_031266295.1 Oscillospiraceae bacterium
CGCTGGTATCGGGCGAGATCGCTGAGGATCTGGCGATGTACTGCACCGTCAGCGAGCAGCAGCCTACCTTGTGCGCGCTGGGCGTCAGGATCGGCGCAATTGATTTAAGCAGCGGCAAAGATGGCGAAGACGTCGTCGCGGCGGGCGGTATCATGATTCAGCCGCTGCCGGGGTGCCCGGAGGCGCTGCTGGCCGAACTGGAATTGCGGCAGGAATTGTTCGCGGATATCAGCGCGGCTATCGAGTCCGAGAGCCTCGAGTCGCTGGCCTTTGGTTTCTTCAATGGGTTGGAGCCGGAGATACTGCGGGAGGAGCCGCTCGAATATCATTGCGATTGTGGCCGCGCTCGGATGGAGAAGGCGTTGATAGCGATGGGCCGCAACGAACTGACGTCGATGATCGATGAGCAGGACGGCGCGGAACTCACTTGCCACTTCTGCCGGAGCGCTTACGAGTTCAGCGCAGATCAGCTGCGGACGTTGCTCGCGCTGTCCAAGTAATGATGATCGGCGTTGTGGGTTGGAAAATTCTGATGAAAGCGCAGGACTTGACATGTCGGAGCTGAAGCAGGACTGGGGCCAGGTATTGCCATTCGCACGCAGCGCGAAAGAGCTGCACGCCCGCGCGCTGACCCAGCGAAAGGGCAAGCAGTGGATGGAGGCCGCCGAACTGCTGCGCCGCGCCTCGGAGCAGGAGCCACGAAACGAACAGGTGCTGATCGATCTGGCGCAGACATACGCGCAGATCGGATGCAACGCCTTGGCCAACCGCGTCCTTTTGCGCGTATTGCACGACAACTCCGAACGCAAGGATCTGCTCTACGATATGGGGGTCAACTTCTTCTCGATGCAGTCGTGGCCGCAAGCGCACGATTGCCTAAGCCTGTATATCCGTAGCTGCCCGACGGGTAAATCCCGCCGCGAGGCTAACGATTTGATCCTCTACCTCTACATGCAGCAAAACTCGCGCGTCGAGCGGCGCATACAGCGCGCGACCTCCGCATACGCCGACGGCAAGCACGCGCTGGCCTCGCGGCTAATGAAGCGCACGTTCGCCGTGTCGCCTCTGAACGGAGACGCGCACGCCGTCGCCGCGTTCCTGCAGCTGTCCGACGGCGACGCCAAGGCTGCGCTGAACCTCGCGCGCCAGGCGTATAAACTGGATCACCGCAACACCCGTGCGTTGTGTGCGATGGTGGTCTCACTGTCGCAGCTGAACAGCCGCTCCGCCGCGATCAAGTTCCTGCAGCGAGCGGTCAGCGAGGCTGAATCAGAGGCGGAGCGCATAATGGTCGTGCATACGGCCTGCGAGATCGAGGCGTACACCCAAGCGTTGTCCGTGCTGCAGACCCTCACCAACGAACAGCCGCTTGAGCCGACACTCACCCACCTGCTGGCCGTGTGCTACTGCCACGCGGGTCGTGAGAAGGACGCGCTGCCACTATGGGCGCGGCTGCGCCGGATCGATCCGGAAGATACGATAGCGGATTATTGCTTTGAATCGCTGCGCGATTCGCTCGCTCGCCAGGAAGAGTTCCGCCCGTCCCACATCCGCGCCGTGCCGATGGATGAGACGCTGCGCAGGCTGGGCCGCATACGCGAGCTGGCTGACGGCGACGTTGAGACGCTGCAGAACGTATGGCGGGAACGCGAGGAGATCCGCCGCCTGGTATCGTGGGGCCTGAATCAGCAGGAACCGCGCATCCGCTCCGTCATGCTGGGATTGCTGCGCGTCGCGGGCGACGATCACGCCCGCTGGATGCTGCGCGAGGCGCTGATATCAATCGAGCATCCGGACTCAATCAAGCAATCTTACCTGGAAGCGCTGTATGAAATGGGCGATCCTGGCCCACATTATGTAACGAACAGCCAAGGATTCTCCGTCACGCTCGTGCAGGCCGCTGAGAACGCCCCTCTGTCCAGCCCGGATGAGTGGATGCTCAAGAAGCTGGCCGTAAGGCTGCGTCTCGAGTTTGGCGACGTGTCCGATACCTTGGAGGCGGTCTGGCAGCGGCTGCTGCGCGAGGAAGGCGAGATCGCGGACACGGATAGCTGGATCAGCGCGCTGGAATGGGTGTTCCGTGAGCGTATGGGCCGGAAGGAATCCCCTGCCGAACGGCGAGTGATGCGCCGCGTTCGCCGCCTGAAGATCATATGGGATCAGATGGATCGCGAGTCGCTGGGCGAGCCGCCGGACGGCGAAGGCGTTAAGCCCGCCGCTCAGGCGGAAGGCGTGCGTCCGTTGGACGCATGGCCCGCGCTGGAAGGTTACCTCGACGGCCAGGAGGCGTGCAGGGTATCGCCCGAACCGTCAAAGCCTGAGTCAAAAAAGAAAACGCCGCCTAACGCGCCGCCGAAAACCACGTCGAAATCGCAGTCGAGCGCGTCCTCGAAAAAGAAAACGCCGC
The DNA here is from genome assembly GCA_031266295.1 of Oscillospiraceae bacterium. Taxonomy (GTDB): domain Bacteria; phylum Bacillota; class Clostridia; order Christensenellales; family Aristaeellaceae; genus BNUH01. Next base: position 2,408 of record JAISBH010000091.1, read on the forward strand.
CGGAAGCGGACGAAGCCAAAAAGCTCGACCTGCCGCCGATGGCAACCATGCCGACGATTCCTGTCGAACCGCAGACGCCGCGCAAGCGTAAACCGCGCGCCGCGCCCACGTCGCCGACGGGTCCGGGCAAGGAGTAGCAGGAGAATTCGTATGATCGAACCTAATGATGTTCACGCGGAAGGGCCGGAAGCAGCCTTCGCCGACGCTCGCCCATGTCCCGATTTTGACCGCGAGTTTGAGAGATTCACCCACGCCTGGCTGCGCAAGTACGCGTCCAAGTATAACGGCGACCTCGCGCGGATGGAAGCCCGCATTCCCGACCTGTATGTTCGCTGGCTGAATACACCCGCCCCTTGGCTGAGCGGACAAACGCCGGGGCTGTATTTTGCGGGATGCTCCGACCCGGCGGCGCTACTGGATTGGGCGGCGGATTACGCGCGAATCGACGTCGCGCTGCCCGCGCCGATGATGGACAGGCTGATCTCCATGCCCGGCGTGGAGGATGCGTTAATGCGCGCGCTCACCGACGTAACGACGCCTTACACCCTGCGGCTCACGATCGTGTCGATGCTCTCCGACCTGAAGTCGGTCAAGCCGCTGATGCTGTATATCAAATGGATCACCCACCGCGCGTCGCTGCTGGATCACGGGGAACGCGTCCGCCGCGAAGACGACCTGGCCGAGATATGCGCCGAGGCCTTGACACGGATGGGCGCGATCATCGTGGAACCCATACTCGCGGCGGTGTCGGAAGCGAATGTCGCGGGACAGGAAACGTTCCTGGATATACTATGCAACTTCCCCGGCGACGAACGGATCGTTGAGCTGGGGTTGAGTCTGTTCGAGCGCAAACACGGCTCGACCGCGCTGATCGCGGCGTACCTGGGCAAGCTGGGCGATCCAAGAGCGCTGCCGTCGCTGGAACGCGCGTTGAACAGCGGGTGGTTATCGTACTTGGACTATATAGAGGTGCGCAACGCGGTTGAGGCGTTGGGCGGCGACGCGCCGTCGCTGGAGCCGGACTTCGCGGGCGATCCCGGTTACGAGTCGTTAAAGATGCTGGACGTGAAATGAGCGTGCATGGCCCACGCGAGATTTTTCGAACAGGCCCTAACGCCGAGGAGCGGATAGGCGTTTATATCCATATACCGTTCTGCGTGCGGAAGTGCGCTTACTGCGACTTTTATTCGCTGCCGTCCGACGATGTGCCGAAGCGGTTTGTCGACGCGCTGATCCGCGAGATAGGCATGGCCGCCGAACGATTCGGACGGGCGAACGTTTCGACGATATATCTAGGAGGCGGCACGCCTTCGCTGCTGAAACCGGAGGATCTGGACGCTATCATCCGCGCGGTTCGCGGCGGTTTCGATGTGGACGGTGATTGCGAACTGACGCTTGAGGCGAACCCGGGAACGATCGATGCGGACAAATTGACCGCATACAGCCGCGCGGGCGTTAATCGATTATCGATCGGCGCGCAGGCGTCTCAGGATCGCTTGCTTGCGCTATTGGGAAGGATTCATCGCTGGGACGATGTGACGCGAGCGGCGCAGGACGCGAGGCTCGCGGGTATTGACAATCTGTCGGTCGACCTTATCTACGCCATTCCCACCCAAACCCCGAACGACTGGCGGGGCTCGCTGAACGGAATCGTCGACTTGGACGCGCGGCATGTCTCCTGCTATGAACTGACGCTCGAACCCGGCACCGTCATGTATAACATATATAAATCAATAGACGAATCCATAGCCCTTGACATGCAGTGCGACACGCTGCGAATACTCGGCGGCGCGGGTATATCCCGCTATGAGATATCCAACTACGCCAAGCCTGGCAGCTCCTCGCGGCACAATGAGGGTTATTGGCTGCGCCGTCCATACCTGGGGTTCGGGCCAGGCGCGCACAGCTTATGGGACGCCGAACGCTTTGCCAATCCCTCGAGCCTGGACGACTGGCTGGGCAAGATTGAATCCGGAGAGGCGGCGTGGTCGATCACGGAGACGCTGACGCGATCCGACGCGGCCTTCGAGACGATGATGCTAGGATTGAGGATGGTCAAGGGTGTGTCGCTGCCGTTATTTCATAGCGAGTATGGCGCGACGCCGTTCTCGTTGTGGGGCGGCGCGTTGGAGGAGATGCGCCGCGTCGGCTGGATGGACTGGGACTCGGAACGGATATGGCTGACGCCGTTCGGGTTAGACGTACATAACGCGGTGTGTGGAATGCTGTTATAATTTGGCTTTTGGACGACGATGGCGCGGTTCAAGGGGGATTATAAAAGGTTAGAGAAAATTAAGGAAAATATTAAAGAAAGATGACTGAATGCGGCGGCTTCGTCCGCAAAGTGATGAATCGCCGCGATACACAAACCGCCGCCTCTTCAGAGAGACGGCGGCGGATGAGCGCTGCCGATCTATGCAGAAATCGACGGCTTGGCGTAGTCATCGATTAATATAAACCGCTCTATGCCCTTGGCCACGCCGTTGTGGGTGCTGGAATCGGTGGTGTAACGCGCGGCGCTGCGCGCAGCGTCTGCGGCGTTGCCCATCGCCACCCCATAACCCACGGCGGCGAGCATCGACGCGTCGTTATCATTATCACCAAAGGCCATCACCTGATCCAGTCGAATGCCCAGACGCTCCGCGAGCTTGCGCACCGCGTATCCTTTATGTATGCCGACTGGCATAACCTCTATATTAGTGAACCATGAACTGGTTACATCTATTCCAGGGATCATTGACAGTTTTTTGCGCAGAGGGCGCAAGCGTTCCGGGTGATCCAGCTCGGAATAGACCATCTTGTGCGCGCCGGACGCGGCCATCTCGTACATCGCCTCTCGAGTCCCGTCGTTTGTATCAATCCCGCCGCGCGGCGACCCACGCAGCATCCGCCGGAATTGAGGGGTTCTGTATGTCAGCACAGTCTCGCCCTGATACATGACCAGCTCACCCGTCTGATTGAGCAGCGCGTCCAGGCACGCCTTCGCCGCCGAGGGTGACATACGGTGATCCTCCAGGACGTCGCCGTCCGGCCTGTCCAGCACATACGCGCCGTTCAGTGCGAGTATCGCGCAGTCTTCCAACCCGGCGTTCAAAGCTATGTCGCTGATGAACCTCGCGTCGCGGCCCGAACATATCGCCATCGAGATTCCCCGGTCATATACCGCCTGCAGCGCGCGTAAATCCTCCTCCGAAAAGGCGTCCCCATCTGCGATGAGGGTTCCGTCCAGATCGGTGACAAGCAAGCGAATGTCGTATCTCAACGGACTCTCACTCCTTGGGCGCTGTTTCTAACGGCGTCATATGTAGTTCTATAGCGTCGCTTACACCTTTAGCCCCACTAAATTATAAATCACTATGCCCAAAAGATCAACCGGATATTTACAAAATTATATGACAATTATGTGATCAAAAATTGTGAATTCGGTTAGAAAACCAGAATATGGTTCTCCTATATGCGCGGGCGATGTATCTTTATGTCGGGTTTTGTTGGACGGTTGTTAGTCGTAGTTTTTGTTTTTGACTTGAGGGTTATGGTTGCGCGGCGTGATCATCGGCTGTTCGCTGCGGCGGGACGCTGTTCGATCTGCGAACCGAATGCGCTTTAAATTACTGGCGCCCCGCCACTATGACGTAAGTTGTCAACTTCTTTATGGCATTATCACTGGCGGGGCGCTTCGTGGTTCTTCGTTCCAAACCCGGGGGAGGTCGGGAGGGGGACGTGCGTCCCCTTCCCGAAGGCGCGGTTGCGCCGCCGCCCCCCTTCCCCCCAAAGGGGGGGGTGAAACGGGGGTTTCGGGACTCTGTCCCGGACCCTGCGAAGGGCTATCCGCCCTTTCGAATCCTGACCAGGCTTCGCCTGGACCATCGTGATACACGTTCTACCGGCTTCGGATCGCCTGTTGTACCTGGATAGTCTGTTCCGTAGCGCAACCGGCTCTCCCGTTGCTTGCAAACCATATTGTAATCGACAACCCTCATCGCCCCCCTAGGGGGAGATGTCGCCGCAGCGACAGAGGGGGTTCCCCCGCTCCACCGTTCCAAGCTCGGGGGAGGTCGGGAGGGGGATCGCAATCCCCTTCCCGAAGGCGCGGATGCGCCGCGTCGCCGCAGCGACAGAGGGGGTTCCCCCCCCCGCTAGAACGCCATAACAATCCCCTTTTCGTCAGCGTACAGCGAGCTTAACCCGCCGGTGGGTATAACATACACCTGCTTGAACTGGAACGCTCGCTTTACTTCTTCGCGCAGCCGTTCCGCGAATTCCGGGTTGTTACAGTGGGAGATCACCATGTTTTCATCGGCGGTATTCTTGCCGCTCCGCTCGATCAGCGACAGCAGCTGACGGATTGTGCCGTGACCGCGCCGCGCTCTTTCAAACAGCGCGATCCCGCCCTCTCCGTCCGCGCCCATGATCAGCTTGATGTTGAGTATGTGGATCAGACTGCCGGCGATCCTGTTCAGCCGCCCGTTCTTCTGCAGATTGTCATAGTTCTCCAGCACGAAGTATGTCTTCATGCTGTCGATGAATGACTGCACGGCCTTTATAATCCGCGCCTTGGGCCATTCCTGCGCGATCAGCTCGTGCAGTTTAAGCGCTATCAGCGTCTCTCCGGCGCAGGCGCTCTTGGAATCGAACACGTGGGCTTCGCGGCCGCATACCTCCCGCGCCTGCTCGCTGCCCAGCACCGCACTGCTGTACGACGCTGACAGCTTGCTTGACAGTGTGACTACATATTCCGCCAGCGAATCCTGTATAGCCTTCTGGAATAGGCGCGGCGGCGGCGCTGCCGAGTGAATCTTTTTCTTGCACGCCTTCATCGCGCGCATAAACATCTGGAGATCCAGCGACTCGTCGTCCACATACTCGTCCTCGCCCAGCAGCATCGTTAGCGGTACGGATATGGCGTGAATGTCCCGCCTCATTTCATCCGGCAGGTCGCAGCAGCTGTCCGCGATGATCCCATGTCCCATATCGTTTTCCTCCAAGCCCTGATAATTTCTCCAAGTTTAACACATCAATGTTAAATTTATGTGTCGCGCGCCTTAATTGATAAAGGCGGGAAGGTGAAAACTGTCAATTGGTTCGTACACGTTAAAACAATACAACCCTCGCGCCGATTACGGGACAATCGCGCGCCGGGTACGGCGTGGTTCGCAGTTCCGCGCGCCGAGTCCGCAGTCATGCACTGCCGCATAGCGTAATCGCGGAACGAGTCGTATCGTCAAGCGTGGAGGTGTGGATATGGCCATTGAAACTTTCAGCGGCGCCGACTTTTTAGGTTTGTGGCACGCACTAGATGACCTGCAAGACGGCGACACGCTGGTGATCGAAAATGATGTATCGGACTGGACTGGTTTCACCTGCAGCGGTGATGATTGGTGCTACCAAGTCACCTATAACGGCAACCAGCTCAATGTTTGGAACCCCGTTTTCCAAAATCCAGACAAAACCATTACCGTGAGAAGCAGCCAGGAAGGAACGAGCGTGAGCATCGGCACGAAGGCTTCCCCCATTACCGGGCCGCTGCTGAACAGTATTAGAAACGCTACCTTCCTGGATATCGATATGCATGTAAATTTTACCTATGATACGTCAAGCATCGGCTTTCAGAGTTGCAGTGAGTCGTTCGGAGCGTTTCTTATGTGCACCGACTCCAGCGGGGATGGCAGTGTTACCATGGAACGCTGCAGGGTATACGGGTCGATCACATTGATCGGAGATTATGTTTACAATCTCGGCGGATTGGTCGGCAGTGTATATGGATCGGCGCGCTTCACAGACTGCGTGAACTACGCGGACATATACTACGATTATGTCTCTGTCGGCGTCGGCGGGATAGTCGGCGATATCACCGCCATCTATGGCATTGTGGTGTTTGAAAGATGCGCTAACGAGGGCAATATAACGTTGAATCCGAACGAGATAGTAGATTACATATCAGACGATTCGCAAAGCACGGGCGGCATAGTGGGCACAATAGAACTGTCTGAGGAATCGAGAACGACGGTATCGTATTGCCTCAACACCGGTAAGCTAACCGGTGTAGTAGCCGTCGGCGGTATAATAGGCAAATGTACGTATGATGAGGGTAAAATATCGATCGCCAACTGCGAGAATCAGGGTGTAATATGGGGAGAATTCGCGGTGAGCGGTATACTGGGGATCACACGAGGGCAAGAAAAAAAAGCCCCGCTCATCGAATATCGAAACGTAAGCCATTGCACGAACAACGGCACGATCAGCGGAGCCACGCATGTAGGCGGCATCGTCGGCGACGCCCTTTGGGTTTACATGTATAAATGCGTAAACAATAAGATGGTAACCGCGCACAGCCCGCAGTGGATTGAACCCTATATTGCAGAATACGAATATGCGAATTTCAATGAAAATTGGCTGGGCGTCGGCGGCATAGCCGGGTATTCATACGGATCAGACATCGTTGAATGCCATAATATCGGCCCTGTTTTAGGCTTGGAGGATCGATACGCCACAGGCGGCATAGCGGGGCTGGCATACTCCATTAACGCCGTCGGAGTCAGCGACGTTAAAACTTATGACTATATATACCGCTGCGTGAACGACGGTCCGGTGCGCGTCGGGAGTTGGCTGGGCGGTATAGCCGGAGCCGTGTTTGCTAACTTCAACGTCTCGGGCTGGGGTTTCGCTATTGAAGAATGCGTGAACCGCGCTAGTGTGGTGGCCTCCAACGGTTCCGGCGACTCTGCCTATGCCGCAGGCGGCATTGTGGGCTACGCGCTGGGAGCGGTGACCATCACGCGCAACCGCCTCTGCCGCAGCGCCGGGGTAGTGGCGGTCTACGGAAGCTACGCGGGCGGTATCGTCGGCATGGTAGACGTCAATGAGGATACAATCAATGATGCGGAACTTGAGGATGTTTTTGGCGTGGGCGGGGAGCATCGCGTCGTCATTTCATATAATATGGCCAACGCTGCCGAGGTGATCGCGGCGCCCGCAGACCGTAATGCCTCGCCCTCTCAAGGCGTACGGCGCATACTGGGCATGTACCTTAATGAGGAGAACGGGTATGACGAAGAGCAATTTAGCGTGCAGCTGCTGCGCAACATAGCCGGACCCGATATGCGCCTGACGGGCGATAACACCGGAACGCCGGGTTTTGAGTCGCTCGGCACGAACCCGACCTGGCCGGGGATAGCCTATATGGACAGCCCGGTCGAATTGGGCGATCCCGATCTGGGTCTGAACAGAATGAACGGCTGGAACGCTTCATGTTCCGACGGCATACTGAACGACTGCATGTACTGCGTTGAGACGGGTAGATGCCCCGACGGCGAGTCCGAGACCTGCGCTCCCGACGTCACCGGCGAGATAGCGCTCGTATTGGATGGCGTGGCGAGGATGCGCGCCGCGGACTCGCGGTACCTGTGGGCGCAGCGAACTAGGGAGCGGCTGATAGGCGATGGAAATGCGGCGGCATATGGTCCGACATGCGGTCCGACATGCGCGCCGTCAGATCCGCTGGACATAATCACCTCCACCGAAAGCACGCTGGCCAGGGCGCAATGCTGCTCAGTCGATTTCCTGAAATGCTGCTGCATCTCCGGCCCTGACTCCTGCCTGCTGTGTGCGGAATTCGTGGATCCCCTGATGGGCGAACCCATCGTCAACGCTGAATGCACGCTGACAAACTCGGTGGGCAAGGTGCAGACGGCTACCACCGACTCAAACGGCATGGCGCAGTTTAGTATAGCCAGCCCCGGTGAATACCGGCTGGTCATGCCCCCCTCGACCGACGGATCGCTGCGCGATAATGCGGTTTATATAGCGAACGTCGACGATTGTTGCAATATTCAGATAAGCGTTAATCCGAATGGATCGAATGGAGGCTGACGTATATGGCAATCATCGACGTGCAGGGCGGCGAGTATCAGGATTTCATCAACGCGCTGAATCGAGCCTTTGACGGGGACACCGTGCGCCTCACCCGCAGTATCCCCAACTACAACGGCGAGCCGTACACACTCACCAAGGAAAACCTGACCCTGGACGGCAATGGCTGCGCTATCGGCGGCGAAAGTAACAGCGGCTCGCAGAATCGTGCTCGTTATATATTTGCCGGCATGGACGGGTCGAACCCCGTGCGCGGGTTGACGGTAAAGGACTTAACCGTCTACTTTGAACAGAGCCGCGGCCAGGATACGAATGACGACGCCGCCTTTAACGGCCCGAAGACTTACTGGGGCGCGATCGTTCCCTACGGCGAGGATTGTTCATTTATCAACGTCAGTGTGGGCGGAGAACTTATAATCGAATATGTATCGGGACCGGGACAGGACGATCTAACCGATAAGGATATTGCCATGGGCGGGATAGCGGGAGCGCTGACCGGCTCATGCTTGTTTGACCGCTGCAATTTTACCAGCTATTCAGGGGGAAATAGATCAGAAATTCAGGTTTCAATAAGTGAAATCATATTAGACTGGGAAATAGACGCGCCCACGCCGAGCCAAATGCCCGATCCGGTGCCATTTACGACGGCGGTCGGCGGACTTCTCGGGCGTTATACCGGATCTTCACTGACTATGCGGGATTGCACCAACATCGTGCCACGTCAGCGCGCGAGCGACTCCGAAATTACTGGTTTTATGGACGTTGGCGGCATAGTCGGCGAGGTAATCGGCACGGACACGCCCGGCTGCCTGCTGGATCACTGCACATCCGGGGCGGATGTGACGGCCAGGTTCTGTGCCGTAGGTGGAATCGCCGGACGCGTGGTGAATACGATCCTTAAGTAGTGCCGTGTAGACTGTAATAGTGAATCGGATTGCGACGGGAGTATTCAATTGCGACCGGAAAGCCTGTACGTCACGACGCCTTCCGGATTCGATCCCAACAACCCCACCCAATATAGCGTCTTCAGTCAACCCGCGTTCTGGGCGTGCGCAGGCGGCGTAGTGGGTTCAGCCACAGACAGCATCGTCTTCAACTGCTACTGCGGATATTGCATCCAAACAGACAACCGTATTTCGGATGAGGGATACGGTAATTTTTACCTGGCGCCGAAAGGCGGCGGCGGCATAGTGGGATGCGCGGAAAGCACGGAAGACGGTATATATAACGCCTCTATTATATCCTGCACAAGCAACGCGGGGGTATCTATGTCAGATCGTTGCCGCTATCTCGGAGGCGTCGCGGGATGGATCGGAGGCGTCGCGGGCAAACCCGCCATCGTCTCGCGTTGTCTGATGCGGGGCAGTATGCATTATGCAGGTGAGGCGGTGGGATTAAGCGGCATAGTCGGCGGCGCGGCGAGCTGTTTCACAATCGAATACAACCGCGTCTGCCGCCCGGCGGAGAGATATGAAAATGAGGAAAGCCTAATTGGTAGCGTAAACGTCGGCTTAGCGGTTGGTGAAGTACTGGCAGGCGGCAGCGGCAGTGACGGCGCGATGTACATTATCGATAATGCCGTTTCCGCGGATTCAGTGAATGCCGAAGGCAATCCCGCTGATGAGGATGGCTTGGATGGGGTACAACCGCATGTGCACCGCATCGTCGGGTATATACCGCCCAAATCCGTGATGGACGACGGCGGTGGAACATTGCTGCTAAAGAACAACTACTCAAGCTTTACTCTGGTATTAGAGGGAAGTAACACCGACGTAAAGGAGTATGAGCTAAACGGATACACGAATGACAGCGGCATCGAGTACTCAGAAAATCAAATCGCTACGAGCGCCGAATACGCCTCCGTATCGCTTGAAGGCAATCACCTCGACCCCGTGGCTGATCCAGCCTACGGAGCTAACAGGGCGAACGGGGTCAATATGCCGCTGGCATACATGAACGACGTGACCGCAACCGATTGCCAGAACATCGCCAGCCTGAGTCTATGCGGCGGCGTCGGTGCACTTGAACCATTGCTGCAGGTAAAGCGTTCGGGCAGCGGCGTCCGGTCGTCGGGCAAAGGGTCCAGCGCGTGCGCCGACGACGTGAAGGACACAATGAGGGGCATCATCGACAGCATAGCCGATATGGAGGACGCGGTCAACGGCTTCATCGGGCCGATGATACCAGGCTGGACGAACACGACAGGTGTCATTGAGCCGATAGACGATATACTTGCGTATAACCAGCTGATCGGCGACGATCTTAAGTTCGCGGGCAACGTGAACAGTTCGCTACAGAAGGGTATATGCTGCGCGATAAACTATATCAAGTGCTGCGAGTGCTGCGGCGCAGAACAGCCGCCCAGCGTGTGTCTTGTGTCATATTCCAAGACTACGGGCGATTCATTGCAGGGGTTCACATATACGCTCACCAAGGAGGGCGCCGATCCACCCGTGAGCGTCACGCTAACGTCCGGAAGCGACGGAACGATGCAGTTTGATGATCTGCAGCCCGGCGTATACCATATCGCCAGTGCTGGCGAGGGGTATCCGGACTTCCATACGTATGATTTGACGATCGCGCCCAATGGATCCGCAAGCCTGGTTCAGACGTCGCCTGATGCAGCTTCATGGATCAATTTAGATTCTTCGGATGACTGCTACTGATTTCAAACGTGAATTTGGCGGGGAAGCGCCCTCCGAACCTCCCCCGGGGAACCCCCTCTGTCGCTGCGGCGACATCTCCCCCTAGGGGGGCGATGAGGGTTGTCGGTTACGATGCGGTTCGCAAGCAACGGAGGAACCGGTTGCGCTACGAAATAGACTATCCAGGTAAAACCGGCAATCCGAAGTCGATGGAATGTGTATCACGATGGTCCAGGCGAAGCCTGGTCAGGTTTCGAAAGGGCGGATAGCGCGGCGCATCCGCGCCTTCGGGAGGTGCGCTACGCGCCCTCACTACGCTCAACTCACGTCCCCCTCCCGACCTCCCCCCGGAACTTGGAACGGGTGACCGGGGGGATGGGTTGCGTTACGAGGTAGACTATCCAGGTACAACCGGCTGGCCGAAACCGGTAGATTGTGTGTCACGATGGTCCAGGCGAAGCCTGGTCAGGATTCGAAAGGGCGGATAGCCCTTCGCAGGGTCCGGGACAGAGTCCCGAAACCCCGTTGTACCCCCCTTCGGGGGGAAGGGGGGCGTTCCTCGTTCCCCCGTTCCAACTCTTCGCCCCGCCAGTGATAATGCTGCAATGGAATAGTCAACTTACGCCATAGTGGCGGGGCGGGCGGGATTTTTAGGGGGTTCTGTTGGGCCACCGACCAACGGACAGCGGCCGCGGCGAAGGGGAGGGTGGATGGGC
>JAISBH010000099.1 GCA_031266295.1 Oscillospiraceae bacterium
CGGCTATCGGCGCAAATCCTAGGATATATACTGACAGCGCCTCGCCGCCGCCTACCGTCAGCGCCGACATGAAGAACGGTTCGTGTGCCTGCCACCATATCAGCCAACCCACTACCGCCGCATTAACCAGCGCAGGCAGCAGCGCGGCCAGCCATGTGTTCTTGCGCAGGATGTATGTCAGCGTCGCGGCGATCAGTATGGCCAGCGAACCGAATACCACGTCCGGCAGGCGGTACTGGCTCATCAGATTGGCGATAACGCATCCTATGAACAGACCCGGAACCGATTCCGGAAACAGTACCGGCAGCAGGGTCATCGCCTCCGATATCCGCAGCTGGATCGGGCCGTAGCTGATCGGCGCTAGCACCATGGTAACGGCGGCATAGGCGGCGGCCACCAATCCTGCGGTGGTCAGCTGCCTTACGGTCGGACGGTGGAACAGATCGATCAGTCCTGCGAACTCTTTCCGGATCTCCTTTGCGATCGGGGTTGAATCGCGTTTTGGCATCGGCTTGACATCCTTTCCAAACATGTGTCCTTATGGTATACTTAGGACGAGTTAGGAGGGATTTGATATATGAAAATGATCGGCATCGGTGGGTTGTCTTCAGGCTCGTCAAGATAACCTAACTTTTCAACGATCTCATAACGCGGCGACTTGTCGCCGCTCACTCTGTACGAGCGGGCAATGCTCAGCAAGACCCTGCCGCTGGAAGTTTTTTGCTTACGCAGGAACATGCGCCGCCTCCAAGCTGGTTGATGGAGAGGTTATAACATGTTAATCTACATTTGTCTACAGTTAATTGACGAAAATTGACAACCAAATTTCCCGCAAAATCCCTTGCATGGCAACGATTTCCACGCACTTGCGTGTCTTTTCCGGTGTCAAAGTAGGGAATTATAGATGTCTTCATAAACAAAATACCTGCGGTCTAGTTATGAACGAAATATTTCCTTGACATCGTTAAGTCAGGTTAATATACTTGTAATATCATACGACTAAGAAAGGAGGTTCGCAATGTTACCTATCAATGTTACATGCCCTAGGACGATAACAGCGCGCGCCATAGCGTGGATTGTTACAGCCGCAATCGTTCTGACGATGACGTTCTCCGTCGCGATCGTGCTGGTCAAGACGGATCACATCCACGACTACAACGGCACAAGGGGCGGCTGCGCCACATGCGCCGCAGTGAATATCGCGGGCGGCATCATCAAATCCCTGAGCACGATGTATGTCGCGCTGACTCTGGTAACGTGTGGCTTCCTTTCAAGCGCATGGAGTTCGTGTCCGAAGGCGCTGCGCCGAAATCATTTTTCACCCGTCATATTAAAAGTGCGTCTGAATAATTGAGAAACGCTTCCGACCGGGGACGCGCCGCGCGCTGAGTCAGCGTGCTGGATTGTTGCGTGCTCTTTGTCTTTGTATGCAAAAATAAATAATTGCGGGGTTTCCTTAATGAAACGTACCTTATTCATCTGTATATTTGACACGCGCCGAACCGAGGTGCGCAATATTTCCACGACCAGCCCTAAGTTTAATCCCGAAACGTGTTCGACGCATCTCGGCACACAACGCTCGAGCGCCGGGTTGCTAAGGGAGGCGCTTAACTAAATGCCAATTAATACTCTCATTCGCTGCCGCGACGTTTCCTACTCATATGAATCTGCGGCCGCACTGCGCGGCGTTTCATTCGACGTGAACGTGGGCGACGCGCTGTGCGTCGTCGGGGAGAACGGCTCCGGTAAGTCTACGCTGATGACGCTGCTGCTGGGTTTGAAGGCTCCGCAGTCCGGCTCGATCGAATACGGCGGCGGGCTGCGCGCCAACCAGATCGGCTACCTGCCACAGCAAACCGCCGCGCAGAAGGACTTCCCCGCCTCCGTTCGCGAGGTTGTGCTCTCCGGACGATTAAGCGCAAGAGGGTTGCGCCCATTCTACACTCGGGAGGATCGAGCGTCCGCAGACCGACACATGGAAAGACTAGGCATAACCCATCTGGCGAACCGATGCTATCGCGAACTGTCGGGCGGACAGCAACAGAGGACGCTTCTCGCCCGCGCGTTGTGCGCCACTCAAAGTCTGCTGCTCCTAGATGAACCCGTCGCGGGACTCGACCCTCTCGCGACCAATGATCTGTATCAACTGATCGACTCCATCCGGCAGGAAGGTGTTACGATCATAATGGTCTCGCACGACATCCAAAGCTCGATACGGCACGCAACCAATATACTGCATCTGCACTGCGAGCCGATCTTCTTCGGAACTGTCGATCAGTACATCGCGTCGCCGGTCGGCCAGCGGTTTCTCATACCCGTTCCGGTGTGTGCCGCAGACGGGGCGCAGCTTGCCGTCCACGCGGTTCAATAGATTGCATATATAAGGAGGCGCTTGGTTTGTTCGCCACTCTGATCGAGATGTTCTCATACTCGTTCCTCGTCCGCGCGGTAGTGGTGGGGCTGCTCGTGTCGCTGTGCGCCGCGCTGCTTGGAGTCAGCCTGGTGCTCAAGCGGTACTCAATGATAGGCGACGGTCTGTCACACGTGGGGTTCGGCTCGCTGGCCATCGCGACCGCCATTCACGCGGCGCCGCTAGCGGTGTCGATCCCGATAGTAGTGGTAGCGGCGTTCCTGCTTCTGCGGATCAGCGCGTCCAGCAAGATAAAGGGAGACGCGGCTATAGCGCTGCTCTCCACCAGCGCGCTGGCCATCGGGGTAGTCATCATATCCATGACCACCGGCATGAATACGGACGTGTGCAACTATCTATTCGGCAGCATTCTGGCAATGAACCGCTCGGACGTGTATCTAAGCGTCGCACTGGCGGCCGTGGTGCTGACGCTGTTCGTACTGTTCTACCACAAGATACTGGCGGTGACGTTCGACGAGTCATTCGCACGCGCGACGGGCGTGCCTGCCGGGGCGTACAACATGCTTATAGCAATGCTCACGGCGCTGACGATCACGCTGGGTATGCGCATGATGGGCGCTCTGCTGATCTCCAGCCTGATAGTGTTCCCTGCGCTGACAGGTATGAGGTTGTGCAAGTCGTTCAAGTCCGTAACAATATGTGCGGCAATAACGTCGGCGGCGTGCTTCTTCCTGGGTGTGGTCGGATCATACCTGTACGCGACGCCGACGGGCGCAAGCGTAGTGTTGGTGAATATCGCGCTGTTCGTGATATTCTGCGGCATCAGTGTTTATCAAACAAAAAGGAGGGCAATGGCATGAGGCGTTTCACGAGGTATTTGACATGGGTTGTGGCGATGGCGGCGCTGATCGTCATTATAAGCGGATGCACCGCGAAACCGTCGTCTGTCACGGGTGAAGGAGCGGGAACGGATTCCTCCGACCTGATTGAGATCAAGGAGAAGATGTTCATCGCGCAGACCAACGACGTCTACGCGAACGCAAAGGATTATCTGGGGAAGACGATCCGCTACGAAGGTCTGTTCGATCAATCGGAGGGTATAGTCGCGGGTACGCCCGTGACATACAGCATGGTGATCCGTTATGGTCCCGGCTGCTGCGGCAACGATGGAAACGTGGGTTTCGAGGTGAATTGGGATAAACCATACCCCAATGTCAACGACTGGGTGCAGGCGACCGGTGTGCTTGAGGAGTATGACGAGGAAGGCACGACATATATTCGACTGCGCCTGACAAGCCTGAACGTGCTGTCGACACGAGGGACGGATACTGTCGTGCAATAAGCTACGCAATACGAGGAGAGAACCACTATGCAGATCAAAACCTGTTTGGCTGAAATCGCCAGGCAAAACAACCTTGCCGTCGACACCCTACAGTTTCCCGACTGCGAGATTGATCCTGCGAAGATTAAAGCCGTTATGGTCAACGAAGTGGTGCCGAAAAACCCGAACGACTGGTTCTACAGTGAAACCAGTGACTCTGAAAACAGAAGAAACGCGCTCGGCGTGTTCGAAGGCGCGGGCGTATCCGTGAAGAGTATGCAAGATATCCTTGATTTGGGTATCTATATTACCGCTGCTTTGAAGACCCCGAAAGAAACCTCCACAGTTGACCCCGAAGTCATCAAAGCGCAACTCCCGCTGTTGGAAGCCGAGCTTAAGCTGTTCCCAGCCCTAAAGCTCATCATGCTCTTGGGCGACGTAGCGATAAAGATGGTCAACATGATTGCGAAAAAAACGACTAAGAAGAATGCCTGCATGTCGGGCGCCGAGGGCAGACGCCGACACTGGAGTAACACTGAGTTTTATTGGGGCGGCATCCGCGTTTTTCCATCCTACATTATGACCGGAAAGAATCTTCTGATTGAGCCGTTCAAGCGCGACACGATTTCGGAGGATATCCGCAATATGATGAGGATTATATAACATGTGCAGTTACATCAAGCCCGTGGTGGATTACGAGGAAACAAGGCAACGCGCGGCCGCCCGGAGACGGGCGGCTTCTTTGATTTGATTGGGTGACGTGATGAGGCTCTATTGATCGCCGAGGCTGCAGAGTGGCCGATATCGCGCCGCATCAACCACAGCGTGACGCCAAACTTAGCCCCTCTATTATTTATGGTATTTCATGCCATCACCCCGCTCCGCATTGACATTGGGCTGTCGAATCCGGTAAAATATAGCTTGGTACCGTATGCCCTATCGGCGATATCGGAGGGTGTAGGATGAAGGTTGATCTTACCTGCCCGTTGGAACTGTGGGAATACCGGCTTCCCACCAAGGAAAACCCCGAATGCGTTCTTATGCTGTTCAACCTGGAGACCCGCGCGATCTCCAGTATGCAGATATCCCTTACCGCGCTGAACGCGGGTGGGGATCCGTTGTCCAACCATACTGAACGGCCCATGGCCTTGAACGCGCAGGGCAAGCAAAGCTTTGAGCTGCGCTTCGCGATGGCTGAAGGCGAGGAGATGGACTCGCTCTCGCTGCTGTTTGAGAAGGTGTGGTTCGAAGACGGCACGGTCTGGAGGCGCGCTTCGTCCGCACAGCTGACCGAATACATCCCCAACGAATTAGAGACCGGACGTGAGCTGGAGAACCTGCGCTATGTCGCCGGACCGGACGCCGTCGGCTACCCTCACGATCAGGGCAAGGTGTGGATGTGCGTGTGCGGCCGCGCTAACGCTGAGGACGAGGATACCTGCCGCCGCTGCGGGCGCAGCCGCGAGTATATATTCCTGAACGACACCCCCTCCGCCGTAAAGGACTCGATCGCCGCGCGTGAGCGAGAGCTGGGGCAGAAGGGCCAAAAGGCGTTGGAGGAATCCTCAAGGCAGGAATTGCTCAAGCAGGTAGCTATGCGCCGCCGCGTCTCGTCGCATAAACGTCGCTGGGTCGGCGCGGCGATAACCTCGGCGATAATCGTCGCGCTATACTTCGCGATGGTGCTGCTCCTTCCCGAGATCACATACGCCCGAGCCTCTCAGACGCTATCCGATGGCAGTCCGCTCACAGCCAAGGAGATGTTCGTGTCGCTGCTGGATTACCGCGACGCGCAGGAGCAGGTGCTGCAGTGCGACTACATATACGCGGTACAGCTGCTGGCCAAGGGCGACATGGATGGCATCACCCAGGCGCAGGAGTTATTCGAGACGCTGAACGGATACAAAGACTCGCAATCCCGCGTGAACGAGGCGCGGTACAGCAAGGCCGCGCTGCTCCTGCAATACAGCGAGTTTGAAAGCGCAGGCGAACTGTTCGCAGCGCTGGGAAGCTACCTGGACGCGGAGGAGCAGTATCGCGTTTCATCCTATAGATTGGCCAAACGGATGATGACCGCGCAGCAGTACGACGCCGCAGCTGAGAGATTCACCCAACTAGGCGATTACGAAGACTCGGCGGAATTGGCCCGGCAGTGCGTATACCGCTCGGCCACTAGCGCGATGGCGGCGTCGCGGTTCGACGAAGCCGCCGCGCTGTATGCGAGCGTCTCGGATTATCAGGATGCGGAGGCGCGGGCGCAGGAGGCGCAGTATTCGGCAGGCAACGCCAGCATGGCCGCGAAGGATTACGCGACCGCGCGCCGCTATTATAAGCAATTGGGCGAATACCGCGACGCTATCGGCAAGTGGAAGGAAGCGACATACGCCGCCGCCGCAGAGCAGCGCGACCTTGCCCATTACGCAGAGGCTCTGGCGCTGTTCATCGAGATCAAGGATTATCAGGATTCATCCGATCAGATACTCGCTTGCTCATATGAACCGGCGCGCGCGTTCATGGCGTCCGGCGAGTATGAACAGGCCGCGCAATTGCTGGCCGCGATGCCAGACTACAAGGATTCGGCGGATTTATTGAACCAGTGCAGTTACCTGCCCGCGATGGACGCGTTCAGCGCGGAAAAGTGGGAAGCGGCGATAGCGCTGTTCGACAAGATACCTGATTACAAGGATTCCAAGGCGAAAGCGAACGCGGCCCGATATAACCTGGCGTCTGATCTATTCGTGTCGGGCGAGCAGGTATTGGCTGCCGAGGCATTCGAGGCGCTTGGCGGCTTCGAGGACTCCAAGACCCGCGCGCAGTCTATCCGGTATTCAATCGCGGCTGACAGCTATATCAGCGGCGACTACGCCGTCGCGCAGGCGGGATTCACCGCGCTGGGCGATTACAGTGATTCCGCGTCTCGCGCGAAGGATTGCGCATATGAATTAGCCACGGATATAAAGAATTCCGGAGATCTTGAGGGCGCTTACGAGGCGTTTGCGGCAATCAAGGACTATCCGAAGGCCGTGGAAGCGGCCAGCGCATGTCTGTATTCAATGGCCTCAAACGCGCTCGACATCGGAGACCTGTCGTACGCAGCTGAATTGTTCCAAAAGGCGGGCAATTATCAGGACGCGAAGGAGCGTCACGACCAGGCTGTCTACGACGAAGCCGTGCGTTGGATGGAACAGATGGACTACCAACACGCGGGCGATCTGTTCGACAGCATCGCGGCGTTCTCGGACGCGAAGACAAAAAGCGCGGAATGCTACGACCTGTGGCTGGCGGACCGGCTAGATGAGGCTCGGACGCTGGCAAATGCCGGACAATTGCAGGAGACCATCGATCTGCTGGAGAATCTGCCGATCGACAGCCTACCGGCGTCGTACGCCGAGATACGCGCGATATATGAAAACGCCAACCTAGCTATGGCCGATCGCCTGATAGAACAGGGCAAGCAACTGGATGCGTGGACTTATCTGACTCACGCGGGCGACTCCACAGACGCTAAGCGACTGCGCGAGCGAAGGGTATACCAGATACTGGGCGAGTGGATTACGACGAAGTCCGAGCGATTCGTGTTTGCTGACGACGGGACTGCGGTGATCTCCGACGCAGATGGCTTTTACTTCAATGTTATAAACTACGGGCTGCTGACGGGATCGAGTCCGGACGATCTGACTCAGACATTCAGGATACTGAACTATACGGCAAAGACGCTCTCGCTGCAGGACAAGGACGGAAAGACGATACGGCTGACGCGCGCTGAAACGGCGGCGGTCAGCGCGGACGGCGTGGATGGTGAGGATGAAGCGGAGCTGGAGTAGCGCGCCGATACTGTTAGCCGTGCTGGTTTCGCTGTCATCATGCGCGCCTCAAACCATGACCACTACCGCCACGGCGTTCGACTTCATGGATACGGTGTCGATCGTCACTCTGTACGAACGTGACGCGGATGCGGCAGAGACGGTTTTTGAGGCGTGCCGCGCGCTGGATGACTTAGTCGATATGCGCGACCCGTCGAGCGAGATTGCGCGGTTGAACGCGTCAAACGGCGAACGCACGGGCATCTCGCCGGATACGGAAGCGTTACTGCGCACGGGCGTGGACGCGGCCCACGTCAGCGGCGGCCTGTTCGACATAACGATAGGCCCGGTAAGTGCGCTTTGGGATTTCACGAACAGTGCCGTTCCCGATGGATCGACGCTTGCCGACGCTCTGTCACGCGTTGGAATCCGTAATCTGACCGTCGGCGACGGGTATGCGTCGATAATCAACGGCGGTATGGCCGATCTGGGCGGATTGGCCAAGGGTTATGCGCTGGACGTCGTGGACGAGCTGCTGGCCGAGCAAGGCGTCGCGAACGCGCTGGTCAATCTGGGCGGCAGCGTGCTGGCCATCGGTTCGCGCCCCGACGGCAAACAATGGCGCGCCGGGATACAAAAGCCTTTCGGAGGCGCCGATGATCTGCTGGGCGTCATAACGGGTGATAATATCAAGATCGTTACGGCGGGTTTGTACCAGCGTTCCTTCGAGAAGGACGGGCGGCTGTACCACCACATACTGGATCCGCGTACAGGTATGCCCGTGGAAACTGACGTATGGAGCGCGACAATTATCGCGGACAGCGGCGTATGGGCGGACGCGTATTCGACCATGTGCGTGCTGTTCGGGTCGAGGCGCGCGCTGGATTTCATCAACGCGCTGGACGATGTCGAATGCATACTCGCGCTGTCGGACGGTTCGGTGCTGATCAGCGACGGAATCGCCTCCGGCGAGGCGGGGATTGTGTTCGCTATGAGTGCAGAATAAATAGTTACCCTGTCGCCGCTTGCGGAGGCGGGAGCCTCCTTTATTCAGCTATAATTGGTGATATATGCAAGAAACCGCAGATCAATTGACGCCGCAAAGCAAAACGGCGCGTGAACACCCCGCGTGGGTGTGGCTGGGCTTCGCGGTGACGCTGGCGTTCGTAGTGACTGCGGCGGTTTATAATCGCGCGCAGTTATTCACCGTTAGCAGCTATGACTCGTACGCGCTGCAGGCCAAGGCCTGGCGCGAGGGTTTAATGCACCTGCCAGGAAATCTGGCGCACCTGGAATTGGCGATATTCGACGGCGAGTACTATGTCAGCTTTCCACCCGTACCGACGATACCGATCTGGCTGCTGCAGTGGATCATGCCGGGAGGCGTGCCGAGCGGGCTGCTTACGGTCGTGTATCTGCTGCTGTGTTATCCGCTGTCATACTTGATAGGCAGACGCTATATCGGCGCGCGCGGTTCGGCGATACTCGCGGCGACTGCGATAGTCGGCGGGAGTTTTCTCGACGTGGCGGTGTCGGGGAGCGCCTTTTCGGGCGGGGTATGGTATCAGGCGCAGGCGTTGGGCTTGCTGCTGACGCTGTGCGCGTTCCATAGCGTGCCGCACCCTCGAAAGGCATGGCGGTTCGCCGGATGGCTAGCCATAGCGCTGGCGGTAGGATGTCGCCCGTTCCAGGGGATATACATACCGGTTCTGGTATGGATGCAGCGCAGCGAGTATCTCGCCGCAAATCATGATGGCGACGCGGACGGAAGCGGCGCGGAGTATGTTGATCCAGCGCGAAGGCTGCGATGGTTCGCGCGGGACGTACTACCATACTGGATCGCGCCGATGTTCGTCGCCACCGCGATGGGCTGGTATAATTGGGCAAGGTTTGGCTCGCCGCTGGAGTTCGGGCATAATTACCTGCCTGAGTTCACGCGGCCGGGACAGACGCAGTTCGCGCTTAGCCATATCGCGGTGAACATATTCCGCATACTGCGTCCGCCGTTCGGCGCATATTCGACGGAAATGGCCGATGTGGCGTTTCCGCTGTGGATGGGGTTCGCCGTGTACCTGACGCAGCCGCTGCTGACGGATGCGTCGGCGTCGTTGTTGCGCCGCAATCCCGATACCGGCGACTGGATATTCCTGTGCGCGCTGATCGTTCACTTTTTATTACTGTTGTCGCACCGTACGTTCGGAGGCTGGCAGTATGGCACTAGATATGTATGCGATATGCTGCCGGGACTGCTGGCTGTTCGTCTGCGGAACCGCCGTGACCCTGGGCTGTGGGAATGCGCGTTCCTGCTGATTCTCGCGGCGGGCAACCTGGCGGGGACGATAGCGTTCCACGCGCTCAGCGGGATGTAATTCTTAATTGGAGGATAGTCGATGGCCAACATACTGATACTGGGCGCGGGCATGATGGGCAGCGCCATGAGCGTACCCGCGCGCGACAACGGCAACGCAGTGAGGATCATGGGGACGCCGCTGGACGATTTGATCATTGCGCACGCCAGGGAAACGGGTCGGCATCTGATGATGAAGCGCGCACTGCCGGACGGGATACGGTTCGAGACGTTTGGCGCGGACGCGCTGGGGGACGCGTTGGATTGGGCGGAGATGCTGATATGCGGCGTGTCCAGTTTCGGTGTGGATTGGTTTGGGGAGAGTATCGTGCCGCGAGTGCCGGAACGACTGCCGGTGCTGTCGGTAACGAAGGGATTGATAGATAACGGCGATGGCACGCTGACGCCGTTCCCGAGGCTGTGGGCGAGGCATACCGATAAGCGCGTATCGATTAACGCGATAGGCGGGCCGTGCACGAGCTATGAACTAGCTGAACGGCGGCACAGTTCGGTCGTGTTCTGCGGCGACGACGTGGACGTATTGAGAAGGCTGAAGGACGCGCTGGAAACCGATTACTATCACATCAGTCTATCGACGGATGTGGAGGGGGTTGAGTGCGCTGTTGCGCTGAAGAACGCGTTCGCGCTGGCAGTCACGTTGGCGGTAGGCATGACCGAGACGACGGACGGCGAGGGCTGTGATCAGGCGTACAACCCGCAAGCCGCGCTGTTCGCGCAGTGCGTGCGCGAGATGAGCCGCGTGTTGGCGCTTGTGAATGCTGATCAAGCCAACCTGGTATACGGCGCGGGCGATTTGTACGTGACGATATACGGCGGCAGGACGCGGATGCTGGGCACGCTGCTGGGACGGGGGCTGTCGTTCGATCAAGCGATGAAGCGGTTGGACGGCGTCACGCTGGAATCGGTGGTGATAGCGCGGCGCGTGGCGAACGCGATACGGTTGTCGGCGGAGAGAGGTGAGGCGCGGCTGGAATCGTTCCCTCTGCTGATGCACGTGGACGCGCTGCTGTCAGGGACGACGGGGTTGGAGATACCGTGGAAGGCGATCGAGACGGAGGGTTGAGCCGTCAGCCTTAACCCATGTACTCGTTATGCCGAATGGAAGTCCCTCGTCATACGAAATAGGAGGACGCTCTATTGTCATTAGTAAGACTGACCGATATACTGCCCAGCAAAGCTTGGGCCGTGCCCGCGTTGAATATCGAGAACATGGAGATGGCGCAGGGAGTAGTCGAAGCGGCTGAGTCGCTGCGCGCGCCGGTGATCATCCAGACTACGCCCGGCACGCTGAAGTATGCGCCGCCTGACGTATTCGCCGGTATCGTCACGGCGCTGGCGAAATCGGCCGCCGTACCGATCGTTCTGCATCTGGATCACGGCGACACGCTGGAGCGAGCTGCCGCCGCGCTGGCTGCGGGTTACACCTCAATAATGCTGGATGGTTCAAAACTATCGTTCGAGGATAACGTTGATATAACGTCCCGCGCGGTCGCGCTGGCGCGAGGTGTGCCTGTCGAGGGTGAGATAGGCGCGGTTGGCGGCAAGGAAGACGATCACTCCGCGCAAGCCGCGCTGACCGATCCGGATCAAGCCGCCGAATTCGCGAAGCGAACAAGGGTCGCGGCGCTGGCGGTGGCCATAGGCACAGCGCACGGCGTGTACAAGTCGGAGCCGCGCCTGGATATCAAGCGGCTGGAGGCGATAGCGGGGCGCGTATCCGTTCCCATTGTGTTGCATGGCACGTCGGGCATATCCGCCGACCAGGTTCGCGTGTGCGTCGCTCGAGGCGTGCGCAAGGTAAACGTCGCCACTGAACTGCGCATGGCTTTCACCGAAGGCGTTCGTTCCGAGTTGGATGAACGCGGCGAGGCGTTCGATCCAAAGGTATATTTGAGCGCGGGACGCGCGTCCGTCAAAGCGCGCGCCGAGGAGTGGATCAGGATATGCGGCGCGGAAGGCAAGGCGTGATATGCGGCCTGAAACGACTGCGCTAATTGCGCTGGACGTCGGAACGTCGGCTGTGAAGGCCGCGATGTTTGACGTAAACGGCGTGATTCTGGCGCAGACGACAGAGACTTATCCGCTGGACACACCGAAACCGGGCTGGGTGCAGCAGCATCCGGATCGATGGTGGGCTGCGGCTTGCGAGGCGTTGAAGCAACTGACGCTGCATCCATCGACGCGCGGCGTCGCGGGCATCGGTATCGCTGGGCAGAGTTGGTCGGCCGTGTTCATCGACAAGGACGGGCGGGTACTGACCGACTGCCCGATATGGATGGACACGCGCGCCGACGACGAATGCGCGGAGATCGACGGCATAATCGGAAAGGATCGGCTGTTCGAACTGTGCGGCAATCCGACGCAACCCAGCTATACGCTGCCCAAAATAATGTGGCTGCGCAATCATCATCCGGACATATTCAACCGCTGCTCGCACGTGCTGCAGTCGAACAGCTTCATCGCGTACAGGCTGACCGGCGCGCTGTCGCAGGATGAGTCGCAGGGGTATGGACTGCAGTGCTTTGACATGCGTAAGGGTTACTGGGACGAGGACGCGCTGCGCGCGCTGGGTCTGTCGCCGTCACTGCTGCCGCCGATTTCACCATGCGACTCGATAATAGGAAGCGTCACGCTCGAAGCGTCGCGGGCGACGGGACTGCCGTCCGGCGTGCCGGTAGTCGCGGGCGGGTTGGACGCGGCGTGTGGCACGCTGGGCGCGGGTGTAGTCAGACCGGGACAGACGCAGGAACAGGGTGGTCAAGCCGGGGGTATGAGCATCTGCCTGGATAAGTACGCGTCCGATCCGCGGTTGATATTAAGCCGGCACGTTGTGCCTGGGTTATGGCTGCTGCAGGGCGGCTCGGTCGGAGGAGGAGGCGCGCTGCGATGGCTGCGAGGGACGGTCTGCCCGGAGTTGTCGTTCGAGGACATGAGCGAATTGGCCACAGCCGTAACGCCGGGTAGCGACGGCCTTGTGTTCCTGCCGTATCTCGCGGGCGAACGCTCGCCGATCTGGAATCCTCGCGCGAAAGGCGTGTTCTATGGACTCGATTATGGCAAGACTCGCGCGCACATGATCCGGGCGTGCATGGAGGGCGTCGCGTTCTCACTGCGGCACAATCTGGAGGTGGCGAGCGCGGCGGGTGCGTCAGTCGGCGAGCTGAGCGCGATGGGCGGATCAGCGAACAGCCGCGTATGGACGCAGATCAAAGCCGACGTTACGGGCCATGAGATAGCTGTGCCCGGCACCGACGAGGCGACGACGCTGGGCGCGGCGATACTCGCGGGAGTGGGCGTCGGGTTGTTCCCCAGCGAGGCGGAGGCGGCTGAACGGATCGTGGCTGTGAAGCGCCGCCATTATCCGGATTCAACCTCCGCATATGATGCCGCTTACGCCCAATACCGCGAGTTGTACGACCGCTTGAGCGGCTTGATGATATAATCGACGGAGGAAGCATGTCTGATATAATTATGATGAAAGCCGCTGTGTTGCACGGCAACGAGGACATCCGGTACGAGGATATACCAAAGCCCGAATGCGGTTCCGGCGAGGTCCTGATTCGCGTGAAGGCGTGCGGCGTCTGCGGCAGCGACGTTCCGCGTGTGCTGCATCACGGCGCGCATAATTATCCCGTCGTGCTGGGGCATGAATTCTCCGGTATTGTCGAGGCGGTGGGCGAGGCCGTCCCGCGCTTGAGGGTTGGACGGCACGCTGCTGGAGCGCCGCTGCTGCCGTGCATGAAATGCGTCGACTGCGCGCGCGGGGATTACTCGCTGTGTAAGCGTTACAGCTTCATCGGCTCAAGGCGGCAGGGCGCGTTCGCCGAATATGTCGCGTTGCCGGAAGCAAACGTCGTGCCGTTCGGCGATTCAATCTCGTTCATACAGGGAGCGATGCTGGAACCATCCGCGGTCGCGCTGCACGGATTGACGCTTAGCGGGATGCGCGGCGGAGAGGACGTTGCGGTGCTGGGCGGCGGCACGATCGGACAGTTTACCGCTCAATGGGCGCGGATATTCGGCGCGCGCACCGTGACTGTATTCGATCTGGAGGATAGCCGGCTAGATCTGGCGAGGAAGCTGGGCGCGGACTATGGGATCAACACGCGCGTCGCTTCGTTCGTGGATGAGGCCAAGGCCTTGACGGGAGGACGCGGTTTCGGCGCGGTATTTGAGAGTGCGGGTTCGCCCGTGACCATGCGCATGGCGTTCGAGCTGGCGGCCAACCACGCCGCGGTGTGTTTCATCGGAACCCCTCACACGCCGCTGACATTTGAGCCGGCGCAGTGGGAATTGATGAACAGGAAGGAATTTCACCTAGCGGGCAGTTGGATGAGTTACTCCGC
>JAISBH010000189.1 GCA_031266295.1 Oscillospiraceae bacterium
CCTCATGGTAATCGCCGTGGTGACGGCATTGCGGACGATTTTTCAGCAGTTCACGGTTGTTTTCGAGATATGAAAGGATTATATCGTTTCCGTCAAACGCCACGCCTTCGGCACGGTAAGCATCAAGCCGCTCGTCCGTTACGGTAAAATAGCGAGCCGACCATTCGCCTATGCCGTCCGGCGCGGGGATTGAGTGAATCCTCCGCAAGATCTCTCCCGCCTTCACACCCAGCGCGTACTGTTCCGCGTTCGTCAGCGTTGGCAGCGCCGCCTCCGCATCCTTGCCGTCAATCCACGTCAGCAGTTGATATACACTCTTGCCGCTGTTACATACGCCGAAATCCACAGGACGAGAAGCCGGAACGCCTAACTTCGCGACGCGCTTCAGCATTTCAAATTCATTTTTCTTGCGCTCATATTCCGCTATGCCCGCGATACGCAGAAGCAACCGCTGACCGTCGGCTGTTTCAACGTTGAACTTCCTATCCCTCGACCATCCTTTATTGAGCGCTTCGATGTGTGTAAATGTCGGGTAGGCGGGTATGTCGGTCAAGGCAACCCACTTCTTGTACTCTACCAAGCTAAGCCGCTCATTGACAATACGCGGTTCTCCCATGCGCCGATACCCGAGTTTCTCGTAGAAGTGCTGGTTGCGCCCCTCTTGCTGAACCGTACTGAGTTCCCAAGTATGCACGTCAGGATAGCGGTCTTCAAGCAAGCGCATCGCCTGTTGCCCAATACCGCGATTTTGGTGTTTGGGTAGCAACATTACAGTAGTCACTTTGTACCGCCCTGGCTCATTCATCCACCAAACAACACGAATGCCGCCGACGGTTTCATTGTCCGCCAATATCCACAAATACTCGCGAAACGGCTCGGATATACGCTCGCGCAAGCCTGCTATCGCTTCTTCCGTGATTGCGGAATACCAAAACGGGCTATCACCGTACTTTGCTTGATGAGCATTGAAACACTCGACTAGCATTGTGAGGAACGATTCTGCCTCGTTAACGGTTGCGGGCTTAAGCGTTATATCCATTCTATCCTCCAAGCGACTATCTGCAGCTGTATGTTTCAATCTTGTTCCGGGTGCTTTTTCTCCTCGGAGACCCTCGCCGCATTTTGCATGGTAGTCGAGCTTGGTACTGAATGCCTCGCTTACCACGTAGTGCGTCAATCCGACCGCTAATCCCTATCGAACGCCTGCCGCAGCGGGTTAGTGGTCGGAGAGTTCGCATACCTCACCTAACACCATCATTATATACCCAAATTCCTTTCCTGTTAAGTAAGTAATTTATCTTTGCGCCAAAAGTTAATAGAGGCAACTGGCGTGAAGTGAGATGACGAGTGACGCAGCGTGGCTATGGTAAAATCTTCGCTAATAAAAAGCTTACAAATTGTTCACAAAATCGGTTGCGGACCCTCTTGACAAACCACCCTGGACGGTAGCAAACATCGCGTTGGCGGACGACCACGCCTGATGACCCAAGCAGCCGGTGACCGCGCGTCGTCTCTATGGCAGGCAGCGGTCTGTCCTTATGCAAGCCGAGCGCCGATTTCAAGCTGAGCATTCGCGCGACAGCCTCATCCAACCGTTCCTTTGTAACCACTCCCGATTCGTACCCGCTCACCATGTACCCGAAGCTCTCTTCCAGGTTGCGCGTAAAGAGGAACATGTCCACGACCGCAGCTATCGTAATCGGCACCGCATCTGTTCTCGATAAAAGCTGATCGGCCCATCAGCTTTTCGACCACCGCTTCGATGGTGTCGATGGTGTTGATGTAATCATTGACAAAAGTTGTGACGCGCGGCGCGTCCAACAGGTGGCAGGGATCCTCCATGGCGTCGCCGCAACGAGAAGATATCACCTCACCCATCATCGCAGCGACAAAAAGCCACCTTAATGACCCATTACCGCGTCTAGCGCCTCTGCTAGATATGGCACGGCGACCAGAGCTTCCTCCATCGTGTTGCGGTTGTTGCCGACCTCTATAAGAATGGAATTCGGTGAAACATGCTGGTTGTAGCGGTTGCGCGGCGAGAGATAGACCGGCGCGGCCAGTGTGGGCGCGATCACGTTCAGGCGATCGGTGATTGAGTTCGACAGCGCAAGGTTCCGCTCCCAATCGGGCTTTTGTGAAAAATCGCCGCCCTTGCCCACTAGCAATCGCATACGCGCCGACTGAGCATCTCCGACGGCCACGGTATTGCTCGGGTAACTGTTGGAGTATGAGTCGCGGTGCATATCTATGTATAGATCAAACGTCTCTCCGCGTTCGGTATACGCTGCGATTCCCTGCAGTGAACGCGCGTATGCCGTGTCGAAGTTCGGCGGCTCATAATCAGTTGTATCGTGAGTGACCTCCCAGCCATATCGCTCGGTTAGTATAAACGCCAGTTCATCGCCTACCTTCGCGATAGAGCACGCCAGATTCTGGGTATGCCATTCGCCATGGGTGCGATAGGTATAGTCCGGCGTTGGCGAATACGCCTCTTCGGTGTGAGTGTGGTAAATCAGCACGCGCACCGCACCGTCACGTTTACGGGTGACGGTGTCGATGCGCAAATCCTGCTCAGGCACCGCCTCTCCGGTTTCGGATGAATCGGATGAACCATGAAAACCGGGCGCGATGCTTGAATCGGAGTCATTTGTAACTTCGCCGTCCGAAACCTCGCCGTTCTGACCAGCGCCGCTCGACGCCGCGTCGCTCAAGGTAAGATTGTCGTCAGGATTCAATAGATTAATCCTAACGGATGCGGCGGGTTGGGTGGTCGAAACGACAATAGGAGAGGATGTAAAGCCCGGAGATGAAGCTTCTTCTGACAAACCATTCAACTCTTCAGCGGGAAAAGTCGCCATGCCATCGACAATAACCGCCGACTCATCCAGCGAATCTATCGTCTCAAGCGGCGCGTCCAGCCACCAGTCGGGCAGCAACGCCCCCGGCATGAACCCGCCCTGCGCGCGGAACGCGAATACCGCTGCGGCGCACAGCGCCACAGCAGCTATCAAGCGCAGCGCGTCCCAGAGGGTCAATGGGTCGGACTGTCGGTCTCTCATTCGGGATTCTTTCTATATATAATGACGCTTCGTTATTGGCTTGTACATGCGGACTGTACATTATATATGCGCGCCTGTCCGGCTTTAGACCATGAACCGTACTGGCGCGCGTTAATGCATCAGCAGGGGGATTTCCTCGCTGGTAAGACGCGGCTGCAGCGCTTCATTAATGCCCAGAGCGATGGCCTCGGCGATGTTCTCGACACGCTCATCTACCTCGCGCGGAGTCACCACCATGTCGCCGAGCTGTTCTGCCACGACGCGCTGCACCAGCACATCCAGCGCCTTCGCGTGCTGATCACAATCGTAGCCCAGATCACCCGCTAGCAATGACAGCGCGTCACGCGCGATCGTCGCCGCGTATACGACCATCGGTACGCCCAGCGCGACAACCGGCACGCCCAACGTCTCCTTGTTGAGGGCCATGCGATGATTGCCGATACCGGAGCCTGGATCGATGCCCGTGTCCGATATCTGCAGGGTTGTGCATATGCGTTGCGTCTCGCGCGCGGCGAGAGCGTCTATCGCTATCACGGCGCAAGGACGCACATGTTCGACGATGCCGCGCACAACCTCGGCGGTCTCCATACCCGTGACGCCCAGCACCCCCGGCGCGACAGCGCTGACCGCGCGTAGCCGTCCTTTCAGACTAGTGGGGGTTTGCTCACGCATATGCCGTGTAACAATAATCCGGTCGACGACCTTTGGGCCTAACGAATCCGCAGTGATCCGCCTGTTGCCCAGTCCGACTACGAGCACATCCCCATCCTCGGGGATCATCGACGTGATCGTCCGGCGCAGTCTGGACACCAATACACCGCGAGTCTCGACCTCGTCCATCGACAGAGCGCCGCACGCGAGCGTCACATAACGGCCAACAGATCGGCCCAACGCGTCCGCGCCTTGCTGATCCAGTATCTCCACCACAGTTTCCATCACGTCGCCGTACAGGTTTTGGCTCATGCGGATGCCCGCAAGCGCGCCGTTCGCGTTTTGCAGCGCGCTGGATTCTAACGCCAGATCGGTTCTTATCCGACTCATCAGGGCACTCCTTGGTTGCTATATTAGCCCGTCACTGTCTGCCTATACGAACTATGAGCATTTTACCCACGGACTCGCGGTTTTATCCGCCGCTAAATTCGATCGCTATAGCGATCAGTCGATTGATTAAGAGATTCGACTGAAAGATTAAGAAGGCGACGAAGAAAACGCGTTTAGCGCTCAAAGAAACATTCAAACAAACTTTCAAGCAAATCAAAAGGACTGCCGAGCAAACGGCAGTCCAATCAATTAATTTTATTCGATTAGTAGCGGCTAAGCTGGCGCTGGCGGTCGAAGCACTCGCGGCACAACACTGGGCGATCGCCGCGCGGCTGGAATGGCACCTGAGTCGTCACGCCGCAGCTGTCGCATACGACTTCGTACATCTGACGCTCAGTGCGATTTGTGCCACTGTTACGGCGAACGGCACGGCAGCTGGGGCAACGGCCTGGTTCATTCTGAAAGCCCTTTTCGGCGTAGAACGCCTGCTCGGAGCCGGAGAACACGAATTCAGCGCCACACTCGCGGCATGTCAGCGTCTTGTCCTGATACATAGTACATTCCTCCAATCTTATTAGGCACCCATCCCAATGATACCAACCCCACGCTCCCGATCACCGGTATTGCACCTAACCGACCTAGGAGGATTAGCGGCTGAGTTCCGTAGTGGGTCCACAACTGATATTATACCGCGATACAGAGGTTTTGTAAAGCAGATAAAACATCAACCGTGTTTGTGAATTAATCAACAAAGATCGTCATGATCCGCGCCGTCGGTCATCGAGAAAACAATTCGGCCAACGGCAGATAAAGTATCGGCAGCAACGTAGCGGGCAACATGTTCCCTACCTTGACGCGCATGATGCCGAGTAGATTGATGCTGATGCCAACGATCAACAGTCCTCCGACCGCTGACATCTCCGCCATAACTGCGTCTGTCAGCAGCGGCGACAACACGCGGGCCAGTGCCGTAATGAGTCCCTGATATACAAACACCGGCAACACCGACAGCAACACGCCCGGCCCCATCGTTGAGGCGAAGAACACTGCGCTTACGCCGTCCAGCGACGCCTTGGCGAACAGGGTAGCGTGCGCACCACTCAGCCCATCCTCCAACGAGCCGATGATCGCCATCGCGCCGACGCAGTATACCAGCGATGCAGTCAGGAATCCCTCGGTAAACGTAGAGGACGATGTCCCACTGGGCTTGCTTGTTTTCAATGAACCGCGCGAACCGATCCGTTCGAACAGTCCATGGGCTGTGTCGCCCAGTGATTCCAGGCGCGATTCGATCTTTAAAGCCTCTCCAATCAGCGCGCCCAGCGCCAGGCAAGCGATCACGCACATTATATCGTTTGTCTTGAGCGCTCCCTGTATACCGATCAGCAACACGGCCAGCGCGAGCCCTTGCATTATGGTGACACGAAACCGTTCTGACGACACCCCGCGCAGCAACAAACCCACTCCACCGCCCACGAGGATCGCCAGGACGTTCACAATTGTTCCAATCAAACTGAATCACGCGCGAGCTTACACTAATTCGGCACCGATACAGTGATATCCTGTGTTTCTACATCGCTGTATCGGCACCGAATTAGTATTAAGCCTGCGGCGCGGCCTCCAATATGCTGACTTGCTTGCGAAATTTACCCAGCCGTTCAAACTTCACAACCCCATCCGCGCGCGCGAACAGTGTGTCATCGCTGCCGATACCCACGTTGACGCCAGGATGGATGTGGGTGCCACGCTGGCGCACCAATATATTCCCGGCTAATACAAACTGTCCGTCGGCGCGTTTGACTCCCAAGCGCTTGGATTCACTGTCGCGGCCATTGCGCGAGGAACCTACGCCTTTTTTATGTGCGAACAGCTGCAGATCAATATCCATTTGGACGGCGATCCAGCCTGCATCGTCCTGGAATTGATTGCGGTTCCACTCCAAATCCTGTAAGTATTTTACCATAATCTCCCTCTTTCCTTCTCTCATAACCGGTCTGACCGGCGCCATCCAGTTTCCAACGCACTCGCACGTACAATGGGAACTGTCCGGCGATCTGTTCCAACCCGCACACACACGACAACAGTATTATCTGAACGTCG
>JAISBH010000259.1 GCA_031266295.1 Oscillospiraceae bacterium
GGGTCCGAGGGGGCCGACAGGGTTAAGCGTCCCCGGCGTGCAAGGACCTACCGGAAACTGCAACAACATGAACTGCTCTGACGTCACGTCGTTACGTGCAGCGGCGTATCATTCTTTCCGGTACTTGCAGCAGATCCATTATCGCTGCCTCATTGCAGGCAATCCTACGTGGGTTTATCCCTACGCGTTTGCTTGTCCCGGTACCGTATACTATCCCAGCGGCGCGGCCGCGTATCCCCAGACGATCGATTGCCGTGATAATTATCCGCCGTTCACGCCACTATAGCCAATCGCCTCCGCCGGTTACGGCGGAGGCGATTGGCTGCTGCAGATTCACTGGTGGTTAGGTTGACGACATTGGAGGGGAGAGGCAAATCTCTCCCCTCAGATAAAGCCACCTATCGCAAATACTTCCTAACCATTTCCCAATTCGGCTCCCATTCTTTCAGGATGAAACTTTGACAGCCTAACTCCAAATGAAGCTCATTATCATCCCAACGGTCGCCAATTCCTGCTACAAAACCATAACTTCCTTTGAGATTCTTCACAATCTCCATCCGCTCATATTGAGTTTTACCTAAATAGACGTCTCCGTCAGGGAACCCGGATAATGCCAGCCACTTTTTGGTGATTGACACATAATCGTGCGGTCGTGCACCAATGTAGAACAAGTAAAAATATTCCGCAAGTTCACTCATCATTGCCACACTCCCGGCGGTGGGAGTATCTTTAAGTATTGTTTCATCGCTGAAAAATTCATCCGTACCTTGCAACGGTATTCTATGGCGCATATCGCAAACAGTACCATCCAAGAACACCAAAATGGCTCTGGGGAGCGTTACCGTGCCTTTGTGTGTCATAGTGTTATATCTCCACTCCTTTCGGGCAGTAGCCCATTTAACTTGATAATCTCTAAAATATGACCAATGTTGCCTTCTCCGGCGAAGCGGGTCATATCAAAGAAATCTTCAAAAACTTCTATCCACACGAGTTCATTCTCGTCGCCGCTGACCTCAATGTTTTCTGACAGTCTGCCGACATAAACCTCTACACGGCAAACTTCGCCAATGAAATATATAAAGTCCATCAGATGAGTCAAGTCTATGTCCGCAATGCCGGTTTCTTCGCGCAATTCACGGTAAGCGGCAGTTAAGCCATCCTCATCTGGCTCGATTTTGCCGCCCACAAGATTATACAGACCCATATATGGGTTCTTACGCCGTTTGCACATCAGCACTTTGTCTGCACTTGGGCTGAAAACCCAAATTACATTGTACCTTTGCATTGTGCCACCGTCCATTCCTCTTGCGGTCACGCGCCTGTAATTTATTATATATAACATATGCTTTGGAGTGTGTCAATGGAGTCTTAGCCATGGCGCAGGGTCATTTCACAGGATGTTACGAACCAGAGACAACGACACCCTCTGCGTTATCCTTGTCTCCGGTTCGTAACATCCTGTGAAATGACCGTGGGACGGCTAGCCATGCTCTTTGACAAACCCCATCATGTCCGCTATAATACAAGCAATAATTCTCTGGAGGGATGAAACGTATGACACGCCTTCCCGCATCTGACCGCACGCGCGCGATCGCGGTAACCGGCATGTTGCTGGCCGTGATGCTGCTGATTACATTTGTGCCGTTTCTTAATTTTCAGATCGGTCCTCTGCGGGTGACGCTGCTGCACATTCCCGTGCTGATCGGGGTGATAGCTGAAGGACTGCCTGTCGGGCTGGTTCTGGGCGCGGCGTTTGGCGTAATCAGTCTGCTGCGCGCATTCTTGACGCCGACCGCGACGTCGTTTGTACTGCAAAACCCGGTAATTGCCATATTGCCGCGCCTGTTGATCCCGGTGGTGGCATACCTGGTCACGCGCTCAGTGCGCGCCGCCGTGAAGCGCAGCCTGATCGCGGAGGCCGCAGGCGCGTTCTGCGGTGCCGCCGTGAATACCGTGCTGGTGCTATCGCTGATCGCGTTGCTGTACGGCGAGCGGTACGGCCTAGCCATGCAAGGTCTTGGGCGCTTTGACGCGCTGCATGTTATACTGTTTTCCACCGCGTTGACCAATGGTCTTCCCGAGGCGGTCGTGGCCGCGATAATGGTTCCGGCTGTCATCGGCGCGCTGAGGCAGGCTGGTTTAACGCCGAAGGGCATCGCATGATCTTAACCTTGGACGTGGGCAACACCAACATTAAGACGGCTGTATTCGACGGTGAGAAACTGGCGGCATACTGGCGCATCTCAACCAGCAGCACCTCCACCAGCGACGAACTGGGGATACTGCTGAATAACCTGTTCACGCACAAGGGATTGAGGCTGGCAAATATCGACGGCGTGATATTCTCGTCGGTCGTGCCGCCGGTGAACTTCACGATAGAGCACATGGTATCGATGTACCTGGGTCTGGAAACGATGCACGTATCTGCAAATATGGACCTGGGCATCACGATCCGATACGACAACCCGATGGAACTGGGCACGGATCGCATCGCCAACGCAGTCGCGGCGTACACGATATATGGCGGGCCGTGCATCACTATCGACTTCGGCACGGCGACGACGTTCGGCGTCGTCAGCGAGGATGGCGCGTTCCTGGGCGGCGCAATCTCACCCGGCATCAAGCTGGCGGCGGAGGCGTTGGTCAGTGGCGCCGCCAAGCTGCCGCGCGTCGAGCTGGTCAAGCCCGCGACCGTCATCGGACGGAACACAGTCGCGAATATACAATCGGGCCTGGTGTTCGGATTTGTGGGTCAGATCAACTACATAATCAGGAAGATTCAAGATGAACTGGGCCGCAGGGCGCGCGTTGTGGCGACGGGCGGACTGGCCACCTTGATCGCGTCCGAATCGAAGGCTATCGATACGCTAGATGGGTTGCTGACTCTGAAGGGGTTAAGGATTCTGTATGAGCGGGGACGATGAATAGATGGATTCAACGACGAATTCAATCCGGCAGATAGCGGTGGGCTTCCTGGGAATGGGCAATATCGGTGCGGGGGTATGGCGGCTTATCGGCGAGATGCAGGATGAGATCGCATCGCGCGAGGGCGTTGAGTTCGCCGTGAAAAAGGTTCTCGTGCGTGACCTTCTTAAAAGGCGTGGCGCGGCTGTTCCGAAGGAGCTGCTGACCACGAACGCGGACGACGTGCTGAACGATCCCGGCATAGCGCTGGTCGTGGAGGCATTGGGCGGCGAACAGCCCGCTGCCGAATACATCCGCCGCGCACTGATCGCCGGAAAATCTGTCGTCACGGCGAACAAACTCGCTCTGGCCACGCATTGGAAGGAACTGTTGGAAACGGCGCATGAGACGGGTTCCTGCCTGTACTTTGAACCGGGCGTTTGCGGCGCCATCCCCGTGATCCGCACCGTCACCGACTCGCTCCAGGCGAACCGCATTGAGCGGTTATACGGCATAATCAACGGCACCACCAACTATATCCTGTCCCAGATGAGCGCCAAGGACGCTTCGTATGCGGACGCGCTGTTCGACGCGCAGCAACTTGGCCTGGCTGAACCCGACCCGACGGCGGACGTTGAGGGCGGCGACGCCGCGTGTAAACTATCGATACTGTCAACGCTGGCGTTCCGCGCGCACGTGCCTCTGGAGGGATTGTTTCGGCGCGGTATCACGACAATCACCCCGATAGACGTATCGTATGGACGTGAGCTAGGTTACGCGATAAAACTGCTGGCCGTCGCCAAGCGCGACGGGAACAAGGTTCAGGCGCGGGTGCACCCGACGTTTGTGCCGCTGTCGCATCCGCTGGCCTCGGTGAACGGATCGCTGAACGCGGTCTATCTCTATGGCCACGCCTGCGGCGAATTGATGCTGTACGGACGCGGCGCGGGCGACGCGCCCACCGCCAGCGCGGTCGTGTCGGATATGCTGGCCGCCGCGCGCACCGACTGCTCGAACGCCAGCGCGGCATACCGGATGACAGGCGCGGTCGAGATGGATACCGACTGGGAAAGCCGCTACTTCATCCGCCTGCAGGCAGTGGATCAGCCCGGCGTGCTGGGGGCGATCGCGGGGATACTGGGGCGGCACGGCGTGAGCATCGCCTCTATGAGGCAGACGACGGGCGAGGGCCGCGCGCCGCTGCTGTTCGTCACTCACATGGCGCGGGAGAAGGACGTCCGCGCCGCTCTCGGCGAGATTGACGAGAGCCTGGCCACCATTGAGAACGTTATATACGTGGAAGAGGGGTTGTAATGATATTCACTCCGCTGGATTACAGGCATGAGGATCGTTTGGAGATGCGCGGCGGCAAAGGCGTCGTGCTGTATGACGAGCTGATCCCCGGCGCGTTCCCAGCCAACTGCCGGGTGTTCGCCAAGCTGACGCTGCAGCCAGGCTGCTCGATTGGTAAGCATACCCACGAAGGCGAGACCGAGCTGTATACGTTCGTGTCGGGCACGGGCACGGTGATGGACGACGATATGCCGATAAAAGTCAAGCCGGGCTATGTAATGAGCACTCCCAGCGGCCACGCGCACGCCGTAGAGAACGACGGCGACGAGGATCTGGTGTTCTACGCGTGCATCATACTGGATAAGGTTAGCGAATCAGCATAGCGGCCGCCGCCGCCTCATGAAAGGATGTGACGCCGATGAGCTGGAATACTATTCGCAGCAACGATCCTGATCTGGCCGCCACGCTGGACTTGGAACTCAAACGCCAGCGGGAACATGTCGAACTGATCGCCTCCGAGAACTTCGTTTCCGAGGCGGTGCTTGAAGCCGTCGGCTCACCGCTGACGAACAAGTATGCCGAGGGTTATCCGGGCAAGCGGTATTACGGCGGATGCGAGTTCGTGGACGTTGCCGAAAACCTGGCGAGGGATCGCGCGAAGGAGTTGTTCGGCGCGGATCACGCGAACGTTCAGCCTCACTCCGGCGCGCAGGCCAACATGGCGGTATACTTCGCACTGCTGAACCCCGGCGACACGATAATGGGTATGAACCTCTCCCATGGCGGCCATCTGACCCACGGCAGCCCCGTCAACATCTCCGGCAAGTACTTCAAGATTATACCATACGGCGTATCCGAGTCGGACGAGCGGATCGACTACGACGCGTTGCACCGGCAGGCGCTTGAGAGCCGGCCTAAGATGATCGTCGCGGGCGCGAGCGCCTACCCGCGCGTCATCGACTTTGAGCGGCTAGCCGCGACCGCGAAGGATTCCGGGGCGCTGCTGATGGTGGATATGGCGCACATCGCGGGACTGATCGCCGCCGGCCTGCACCCATCCCCCATCCCCCACGCGGACATAGTGACTACGACCACCCACAAAACCCTGCGCGGCCCTCGCGGCGGCATGATACTATGCAAGAAAGCGTATGCCAAGGCGATTGACAAGGCCGTGTTCCCCGGCATACAAGGCGGGCCGCTGATGCACGTGATCGCGGGTAAGGCCGCGTGTTTTCATGAAGCGCTGCAGCCGTCGTTCAAGGAGTATCAGGCGCGGATCATTGACAACGCGAAGGCGTTGGAGGATGGACTCCGTAAGCAGGGGATTAACATGGTCTCCGGCGGCACGGACAATCACCTGCTGCTGCTGAACCTGGCTGGAACCGGCGTCACCGGCAAGGAACTGGAAGGCCGTCTGGGCCGTGCCAACATCACGGTCAACAAGAACACGGTGCCGTTCGAAACGCTGCCTCCATCCGTGGCCAGCGGTATCCGGATCGGCACGCCGGCGGTGACGACCCGCGGCATGGGCGTATCTGAGATGGGCGAGCTGGCTGAGGCGATCGCTCGCATAATCCGGGAGGGCGAGTCTGCGGTTGAATCTGTCAAGGCGCAGATGCTGGCGCTGCTCGCGGGGTTCCCGCTGTATCCCGAACTCTAACACCCATTCCCGCGCAACCGCCATATGATTAGGAGGCGCCACTATGTCATTCCCGCGTACAACGGTCGGCGGGGTCTCCCTGCCGCGCATGTTGATTGGCAGCAACTGGATATTGGGCTACAGCCATACCACCGCCTCGGCTGACGGCATGATCAAGAAGCGTTACGGCGAAGGCGAGAAGGTCGCTGAGCTACTAGAAGTCTACCTGGAGCACGGCATAGACGCGCTGATGGCGCCGATGACGACGCATCCGACGCTGATAGAGGGCGTGCGCATCGCCCAGGAGCGCACAGGCCAGCGGATCACGCTGATTGACACGCCGATACTCGACCTGCACGACAGCGCGGAGGCGAGGCGTTCTGTTGAAGACGTGCTGGACAAGAGCCGGAAGCTGGGCTGCACGTTCTGCCTGATCCACCATTCCTCGGCGGAACAGCTGGTGTCCAAGCTGCACGGCACGATGGATCGTCTACCCGACTATACGGACATGATTCGCCAGCACGGGCTGATACCCGGCCTGTCGGCGCACATGCCCGAACTGATCGTATACAGCGATCAGAACGGTTATGATATCGAGACATATATCCAGATATACAACTGCACGGGCTTCCTGATGCAGATAGAGATCGAGTCCGTGCACTCGATAATCCATAACGCCAAAAAGCCTGTCATGACGATCAAGCCGATGGCCGCAGGACGCTGCAGCCCGTTCGTCGGGCTGACGTTCTCGTTCTCGACGATACGCGAGCGCGATATGGTGACGTGTGGGGCGTTCACCCCGGAAGAGGCGCGCGAAGATATCGAGATTGCGCTGGCCGCGATAGAACGCCGTCCTCCCGATCTGGAGGGCCGCGGCAGTCCGAACAAGAACACGGCCGCGTTATCTGGTAAATAATGACCGCGCCCGCGCGCAACGACGAGGCGACGCTCACTGTCGAACGCCTAACCGGGGAAGCGCAAGGCGTCGCGCG
This sequence comes from Oscillospiraceae bacterium, assembly GCA_031266295.1. Taxonomy (GTDB): domain Bacteria; phylum Bacillota; class Clostridia; order Christensenellales; family Aristaeellaceae; genus BNUH01. Next base: position 6,829 of record JAISBH010000259.1, read on the forward strand.
CGTTGACGGATTCGTCTGGTTCGTCAACGGCGCGCTGCCCGGCGAGCGTGTCCGCGCGCGAGTGATCAAGCCCGGCGCGCGCAGTTGTGTCGCGCGGGTGATGGAGATCATCGAGCCGTCGCCTGACCGCGTTAATCCTCCATGCCCTTATTATGTTCGGTGCGGAGGATGCGCCGCGCAGCATATGTCGTATGCCGCCGCGCTGCAGTGGAAAACAGACACGGTTCGGGCATGTCTGGAACGGATAGGCGGCATGGCATCTCCCAGCGTGAAGCCCGCGTTAGGTATGGATGAACCGTGGCGCTATCGCAATAAGGGCGCGTTCCCGGCGGCTGGAACGGCCAGCAATCCAACGATAGGTTGTTACGCCCCGCGCAGCCACGAGGTAATTGACGCGCCGGACGGTTGTATGCTGCAAAAACCCGAGGCTAACCGGGTTATTGAGGCGGTGCGCGGGTGGATGACCGAATACCGCGTCGAACCGTATGATGAAGCGGCGCATCGCGGGTTGATACGTCACTTGGTCACGCGCGTGAACAGGGACGGCGAATCTATGCTGACCATCGTGTCACGCGGCGCGGACGCCGCCCTGCCGTATTTCGGTGCGCTGCTCAAGCGTCTGCGCGAAGCCGCGCCGGGTTTGAAGGGCGTTGCGTCGTCGCCGAACCCGGAGCGGGGGAATACGATATTCGGCCCGGCGTGCCAAACGCTGTGGGGCGAATCGTCGCTGACGGAACGACTGGAGCTGTCTGTCGGGGCGCTGCGGTACGAGCTGTCGCCGAGATCGTTCTTCCAGGTAAACACGCCGCAGGCCGAGCGGCTGGTTGAAACGGTGTTGGCATACGCCGACGCTGGTGGCGGACGCGCTGCGGCGGATATCTACTGCGGTGCGGGTACGCTGACGCTGGCGCTGGCAAGCGCGGGATTTGACGCTGTGGGCGTCGAGCTGCTGCCCGATGCGGTGCGCGACGCACAGCGGAACGCGGTGGCGAACGGTATCCCCGGCGCGGAGTTCGAGCGCGGCGACGCGGCGCGCGTCCTGCCTGAGCTGCTGAAGGCTCGCGGACGGTTCGACGTGATAACGCTGGATCCGCCGCGCAAGGGATGCGCTCCAGCCGTGCTGGAATCGGCGGCGTCAGCGCGGCCAGATCGGCTGATATATGTGTCGTGCGATCCGGCGACGCTGGCGCGCGACGCGGCGATATTATCAAACATAGGTTATCATTTAGCTGAAGCGACGCCGATAGACCAATTCTGCTGGACGGCGTCGGTGGAGGCAGTCGCTCTGTTTATGAATGAATAGTTGTGTTAATCTCGGAGGTACCTGTGCGCCTTACAATTGAGACGCCGATTCAACCGGAACGACATAAACGCGGCCGTGCGCAAAGGAGTGGCTGCGTGTTTACGTTAGGCACATTTGACGGCCTTCACGCCGCGCACACGCGATTGCTAGTACGGGCCAAGCGCGTTGCGAGGCTGCGAGGCCGGCCGCTTGTGGTTATGACTTTCCGCAAAAACCCATTGGAGTTATTATGCCCCGCTCAAGCGCCGCGCGCGCTGATGACGGTGGCTGAGAAGCTGGCCGCGTTGTCAGCGTTAGGCGTTGATGAGACGATCATATGCGAATTCGATGAGGAATTCGCTGCGACCGAACCTGAAGAGTTGATCGAAGCGGTTGCTCGGCGTTATCATCCAACGGATTGGTTTGTAGGGTTCAACAACACGTTCGGACGCGAGGGAATGGGCACGCCGTCGATGCTGATTAGGATGGGCGGAGTGATCGGGTTCAAGACGCACGTGATGCCCCCCATGACGCGTGCGGGCGAGACGGTGTCATCCAGCCGCATAAGATCGGCGCTGGTAAGCGGCGACTTGAAACTGGCGCAGGCGCTGCTGGGCCGCTGTTACACAATACGCGGATATGTAAGCAGCGCAGGTGTGCTGACCGTATCGGATAGGCTGTTGATGCCCGCCGCCGGGTCGTACAACGTTCTGCTGGACACTATAGATTTTGATCGAAGCGTCGCGGCAATGGCGCAGAACCTGGATCAAAGTGAATACACGCTGCGTCTGATACCATCGAGGATCGGCCCGCCGAGTCCCCCGACCGACGCTGTAGTGCCTGTAGGGCGGATACTCCTCGCCGCGAACCAGACGATACCCTGCGGGATAAAGCGGTTAAGCTTCGTCGGCCGACTGGAGGCCAAAACCGACGTGCGACCTTGAGATCTGCGAGTGCAGCCAGCAATCATATCCTGATGCGGGCTATTACGCGTCTTGCTCAACACCGCTGTTGGCAGTCGGTCATTCATACATCCTGTATACCCTCGTCATTTCCTGATAATGCCTGACGAGCGGTTTGTGCGTCTCAATTAAACCTTGTATATCCATGTTGCAAGGATCGATTGCACCCGTGCCCAGCAGCAAGTCAGCCTTCATTTGAGCCGCCGCACCTTGCTCCGCGTCTCCCCGCGAAAGTAACGCGAACTGACCGGGATGCATCCTGGCGATTACTTGCAGCATATACAGCGCGGCGGCGAACGGGTTGGCCGCGCGGGGATCGATCACGTGTATCTGTACTCCGAAGCATAGTTCGCCCTGATGCTTGCTGAACGTCGGTGTGAAATATACGGGTCGAAACAGCAGTCCGGCGACAGACTCCCGCTCTGCATACCTTAGGCCTGTAATCGCTGGCCTATCGTCAGTATTTGATAAGGCGTTCATCAACCTAGCCAATTCAGTTCCATCCAGCCACGGCGCGCCGATTAACTCGAACGGCTGCGTCGTACCCCGTCCCTCCGACAGGTTTGTGCCTTCGAACACGCATGTGCCTGAGTAGACAAGCGCGGTAGTCGGCGTCGGTATGTTTGGCGACGGCGCGATCCACTGCAGCCCTGTATCGGCGTGATACATCCGCCGCTCCCAACCCGCAAGAGGCACCACGTCCAGCTCCAAGGTAAGACGTCGATAATCCCGCAGCCAGCGCGCGTACTCGCCGATCGTCAAGCCGTAACGCGTCGGCATCGCGTACATCCCGACGAACGACGCGAACCGCTCGTCCAGCAACGTGCCCTGCACCGTTTCGCCGCCGAGCGGATTGGGGCGATCCAGTAACACGACGCGCTTGCCCGCCGCCGCGCAATCCTCCATCGCGTACGCCAGCGAGTATAGATAGGTGTAGAACCGCACGCCGACGTCCTGCATATCGAACACGAGCGCGTCGAACGCGTTCAGCATCTCCGGCGTCATGCGAGGCGACGCGCCGTACAGACTGTACACGGTCACGCCCGTTTCATAGTCAACGTAGGATTCAACACAGTCGCCCGCCTGCAGGTTTCCGCGCACGCCGTGTTCGCACGCGAACAGCGCGGTCAGATTGTACCGTCCGCCGATGATAGACACGCATGACCGAAGCCGCCAGTCAACCCCAGTCGGATTGGTCATCAGCGCAATCCTGGCGCCGTTGAGCAGCGCGGCGTATTCGTCCAGGCGATCCAGGCCGGATAGAACTGACATGGCGTGTCCCCCCGCAGGTATGATGCGGTTTATTCTGCTAAGTTTTTTGCGATTTGTCAAGCAAGCGGCTAAAAGACGCGCGAAGAGGTGAATAGCTCTTTGCTTATCCAGCAAATTTCCGTAGCGCAGTATCCTTATGGCATGAAGTCTTTTAAGTACCAAGTCGGCACAGGATTACGCATATTTTCGTACCACCGCAAGACATCCTGTGACTGCTTCATCATTGTGTCAATCTCGCCTTGTCCAAATGGTATAGCCCAATAGATGGAGGAGAGCGTGTTGCTTGAGATATAGAACGCGAGCAGCTTAAAAAACTCCACCGGCGGTTCTCCGCCAAAGTAGCCGCGCAGTTGTCCTGTAGCAAAATGCGGGCTTGCTACCGCGCTCCAAACGATGCGGTTGAATTCCTCCCACGGGTCTCCGTAATCGGGGCGATTCCAGTCGATGATGGACAGAGTTTTATCCGCGCCGATAATCATATTGCCAACGTGATAATCGCCGTGTTGATAACATTGCGGGCGATTTTTTAACAGCCATCGATTTTGCTCTATGTAAGCGACGACTTGCTCGTCACCGTCAAAGCGGATACCGCACTTTCGGTAGGTTTCTATCTTGCGATTCGTCTTGCGGTTAAACCGCAAGGCCCATTCCTCCTGCGTATCGGGAGCGGGGATAGAGTGAATCTTTCTCAAAATCTCGCCACTCTGAACGCCGAGGACATATTGTTCCATATCGGTCAATGTAGACATGGCATCCTCAGCGTCCTCGCCGTCAATCCACGTTAGCAACTGATACACGCTCTTTCCTCCGTTACACACTCCGAAGTCCACAGAGCGAGAGGCGGGAACGTTTAAATCTTCCATGCGTTTCAGCATATCAAACTCAGTTTGTTTACGGTCATACTCCGCAATGTCGGCTACACGCAAAAGTAATCGCCTGTCGTCGGCCGTGTCCACAATAAACTTCTTGTCATTTGACCATCCTTTTTTAAGCGGCTCGATGATACTAAAAGTCGGATAGGCAGGACCATCAGTCAAAACGCTGCCCACCCACATTTCTACACGGCTTTTATAATATTGTTCCTGAAACCGCACAGCTTCGGCTACTTCATCGGCAGTGAAGGATATACCGCTTGGTATGGCGACAAGTTTGTCCTCAAGATCGTCCTTACGGCGAATGGCGGCAATAACCCTGCCTGTGAACATTGTCAGTGGCTCGTTCACTCCCATGATATAAACGTCCAGTTCCTCGCCATCCGGTGCGATTTCTCCCTCAATGTAACCATAGTTCACGGGGTAAACAAGGTCGTCGTGTTTCGGGTGAACCGAACCTATTGGACGGTCGATGGTGACAGTGACTACTTTGCCGAGATAGCGCCACACAAGCGCATCACGCAATATGCGAGATACGATAGCGCCCTTACCGTCCGTGTAGGCATTGCGGTCATCAGGAAAACGCTCCGCAAGGCGCGTTTTTACCTCGTCGTATTCTCGTGCTACGCCTGGATTCACGTTGAGGTAATCGCGAAAATTTAAATAGTTTTTCCATTGAACGCTGTTTAGCTTAACGATATGTACATGGTAAGACCTTGAGTCCGCGAGCTCGTCATAATCGCAGACAAGAATGTCGTCTTTGACAGCGTGAAGTTTACTCTTGAAGAAGCCAGCTTCGTTCAGCTTTAGCATTAATAGTTCGGCTTCGGCTAAATCCTCAACCGCCACGGCAATATCAAAAATCGGCTTCGCTTTTATGCCTAAAATAGCTGTGCTGCCGACGTGCTGGATATCCTTTGCCACCGAACCGAAGACACGCCAAAGCCGCCCAATGGTGTCTTGAGCGATTGCTTTCCAGTCTGGATTATGGTCGGCGAGTTCCACTCTGCCACGCTTTAGTCCATTTATCAATACTGCCTCCAAATGTCTTGTGATTGAAATATGCGTAACTTCTTCAACATAATTACTTTACACCCATATAATTCTAATGTCAACGTACAATTTAATATTTCTAGCAATTCCAGATTCGAGGAGTCGGTTGCGATATGAAGTGCGCGACCCGATTCAAGGTATCCGGCGTGAGCGTGCTCAGATCAGTTCCCTTTGGCAGAAAGCGGCGGACGATGCCGTTCCAATTCTCATTTGTGCCGCGCTCGAACGAGCTGTACGGGTGCGCGTAAATTGCTATCGGCCCTGTTAATCCAACAAGTCGCGCTGAAAAATTGTTTTCTTGTCATTTTGCTCAAAGTGTTGTATACTAACTATGGTATGCATTCCGGATAGGTATGCGTTGGGTAATAAATGAATTGTTAAGGAGCGGCATGATGGTGGGTCAGGCCGGTGTCAATAGGAATGGGATGGACGGTTCCAGCCGAGTAAGCGGGTCGCCGCGCGGGATCAACAAGCGAACAGTCTGGCAGCGGATGCGTGCCAGCGCACCGTATTATCTGCTGATGCTGCTGCCGCTAGCTCTGCTGCTGGTGTTCAAGTATTACCCGATGTACGGGTTGCAGTTGGCGTTCAAGGATTACAAGGCACGGCTGGGGATTGTAAACAGTCCATGGGTGGGGTTAAAGCATTTTAACCAGTTCCTTACCGCGTCGTCGGCGTGGAACGTGATACGCAACACGCTGCTGATAAGCATATACTCGCTGCTGCTAGGTTTTCCGGCGCCCATTTTGCTGGCGGTGTGTTTAAATGAATCTCCCAGCAGGCGCTTTCGCAAGTCGGTGCAGATGATTACGTATATGCCGTATTTCATATCGACGGTCGTGCTGGTATCGATGATTATACAGTTCACCGATATATCTTCAGGGTTAATCAATCAGATGATAAAGGGCATGGGCGGATCGGCGGTCAACTTCATGGGCGAGAGGCGTTATTTTCGGTTGATATACGTGCTGACGGGGATATGGCAGGGCGCGGGATACTCGGCGGTGATATACCTTGCCTCACTGTCTGGCGTCAATCCGGAGCTGTATGACGCGGCCACTGTTGATGGAGCGAGCAAGTTCCGCCGAATACTCAACGTGGATCTGCCGTCCATCACGCCGACGATACGGATATTGTTTATCCTCAACACGGGCAGCATACTGTCCGTAGCGTTCGAGAAGATATACCTTATGCAGAACAATATCAACCTGTCCATATCGGAGGTTATCTCCACCTACATATATAAGATGGGCTTACAGAACAGCAATTACAGCTATTCGACCGCAGCGGGGCTGTTTAATTCTGTCATCAGTTTTGCTATGGTTTTTATTACCAATACAATCTG
>JAISBH010000274.1 GCA_031266295.1 Oscillospiraceae bacterium
CAGGTTTCGAAAGGGCGGATAGCCCTTCGCAGGGTCTGGGACAGAGTCCCAGGCTCCCCGCTGGGACGTTCCTCGTCCCATCGTTCCAACTCTTGCGCCCGCCAGTGATAATGCTGTAGGGTAACAGTCAGTTCACGTCATAGTGGCGGGCGCCAGTAATTTAAAGCGTATTCGATCCGCAGATCGAACAGCGTCCCGCCGCAGCGGTTCGTACAGCATAGGTTATACAAAAAAGAATCCCTTCGGGATTCTGCCGACACGATCCCGCTTCACGCTGATCACGACTATACCTATATATATGCTTTATATTACTCTTGCCAAGCATGAAAGGCCTTACTCGGCAATTCGCAGATTCAGAATTGATGTGATTTTCTCACGCACGCTTGACAAGGCGGTGCGCAATGCGTATACTATTCCCGTTGTGCAGCCGTGGCGGAATTGGCATACGCGCACGTTTGAGGTGCGTGTCCGAGAGGGTACGAGTTCAAATCTCGTCGGCTGCACCAGAGAACCCACCATCAATCGATAAAAGTCGGTTGATGGTGGGTTTATTTTGCGGTAAGATTGAAGGCACATAATGTCTGTATTTTGTAAAAGAACATTGGAGAATATACTGGGTGGGGGGGCATAAATGCCATTGGGGTTGAAACGAAATATAGTAGAACTTATTGACCATGATGCGGAATGGGAAAAACTCGCTAATCAAACGATTCAGCGTCTTGGGGAAATTTTTGGCTCGACGGCAAAAGATATACAACATATTGGAAGTACATCAATTAAGAATATTAAAGCAAAACCGATTATTGATATTGCAGTGGCAGTAAATGATTTTGAGAAATTTAAGCCTTTCATTTCCAAGTTGGAAAGTAATGGATTTTCGTATCATGGTTGGTTTTTAGTTGAACGTATTATTGTACTTAATGTATATGAGGATTTAAAATCAGGTGAGCGGGTTACTACCCATCACATCCATATCGTAAAAGTTGATAGCAGTGAATGGAAGAATCATATAAAATTTCGCGATTATTTAAACGCACACCCCTCTGCCGCAAAAACCTATGAGGCAATAAAAGTGAAATTGGCTTCTGAACACCCCTACGACGAGGGTAGAAAAAGTTATAATAATGGGAAGAATGATTTTATTATCCATATATTAAACGATGTTACTACATGGTTATGTTAGTCTTTACGAAAGTATGGTATCACTCAAATTTTCCGAGCCACAGAAAGCCATCGCCGAGATGTATCGTGTGCTAAAGCTAGGTGGCATCGCACTCATAAACGATATGAACCGCGAGAACACCGCTGCCGACATTAAAGAAGAAATGAAGTCTATGCACGGGGCGAGTATGTTCGACAGGTGGTTTATCAAACTGTCATTCAAGACGTTTTTGCGAAATAGCGCGTATAATTACGCCGGGTTTGAGGACTTCGCTAAACGCTCTCCGTTTATCAAATTCGAGATAGCAAAGAAAGGAGTGGGATTTGAGGTTTGGCTGTATAAGTAAGATGGATTTCTGAGCCTTGTGTTCACCGTATATAGACATGCAATAAAGTAGGGGACAGGAGGATGAAAGAACGGGATTTGGAAAAACTTTTCATGCGCACAGTCCGTCCGGCGCGTGCATGGCTGCCATGCACGCCGCTAGAGGCTCCATGTCAATCCGTAAAGCGAAATTTCCCGGTTCTATGCCTCCTGTCCTCCCTCCTTACACCACTTGTTGAGACTCAACCTCCAAGTTCAGCGTTTCATTCATGCTGCCCATACGATATCCGATTAGATCCAGCGCAACATATGTAAAACCAAACTCCTTAAAACGCCTGTAAATATTCTCGCGTCTGACCGCGTCGGCCATCAGTTCAAATCCCGCCGCGTCCGTTTCGATTCGTGCTAGGCTGCCATGCTTGCGCACCCGCACCTGCCAGAACCCTTCGTCGATCAGCAGCTGTTCAGCCTTGTCGATCATGTTCAGCGACTCCGGCGTTATCTTTTCACCGTATGGGAATCGCGACGACAGACACGCGAACGATTGCTTATTCCACGTCGGCAGACCTATCTCGCGTGACAGCGCACGGATCTCCGACTTCGTCAGCCCGGCGGCGCGCAGGGGGCTATCCACGCACATCTCTCGGACCGCAATCAGGCCGGGGCGGTAATCGCCTTCGTCGTCCAAGTTGGATCCTTCTGCGACATGGGATATGCCACGCGCCTTTGCGGCGTCCCATATCTTCTTGAATAGTTCATGCTTGCACAGATAGCAGCGGTTCGGCGGGTTGTCGGAGAAACCATCGATGTCCAGTTCCTCGCTATCGCAAATCACGTGCTCTATGCCTTCGCGCTTGCAGAACGCGGCGGCTTCGTCCAGCTCGCGTTTCGGAAACGAGCAGGAACGAGCGGTGACCGCGATCGTCTTATCGCCCAACTCATCGTGGGCAGTCTTCAACAGGAACGTCGAATCGACGCCGCTGGAGAACGCAACGGCCACACTGCCGTAACCGCGTAGAATTTCCCTTAGATGAACGTGTTTATCCCGCGCGCTGTTCATTCAATCCCCCTTCCTGGCTCCAGCGCGTTCATCGCGGCGCGCATGACTGCTTCGATAGGCGCGCCCGATTGACGCGCGGCACGGGCGCAGTCGTCGAATTCCGGTTTAACGCGTGACACGCCGTAACCCACGCCATGTTTCATAGTTATCGAACCGTACGCCGTTTGAACTGTTTCAAATCGGCGATCCAGCATATACTTGACGCAGTCCCAGCGGCGCACGCCGTATGTGCTAGTGTGTCGCAGCAGCAGTGCGGCCATATCGTCTGCCTGATCGGACTCGCACAGGCATGAGATGATTAGTCCAGGCCGGTTCTTCTTCACCTGCACGGGGATGACAGTCATGTCCAGAGCTCCTGTTTTCAATAATAACTCACTGGCGAAGCCGACTGCCTCTCCGGTCATGTCGTCCACCGTGCAGCGCAATTCGGTTATCGCGCCGTTCGGGCCGCCGACTGATGGATCGCTTGATCCGGACTCGCCGATGAACGCCCGCACTGCGTTCAGCGCCTCGAACTGTTTGCGTCCCATACCGTAGCCGACGCGTTCAGTGGTCATGTCCGGCATACTGCCGAACCCGCCCGCGAAATGTTTAAGCAGCGCTGCACCCGTTGGCGTGCACAGTTCACCACGCGCGGCTCCCGCTCTTGTTGGAATGCCGCGCAGCAGGTGCGCCGTCGCTGGCGCGGGAACAGGCAGCACGCCATGAGCGCAACGCACAAACCCTTCACCTACCTGAACGGGCGACGAGGCGACCGTATCCGGCGCGAGCCGCTCCATCAACACGCACGCTCCTACGATATCCGCAACTGCGTCCAGCGCGCCTACTTCATGGAAGTGGACGTGCTCGACAGCGCGGCCATGGGCGCTCGCTTCAGCCTCCGCAAGTAAGGAGTAAACAGATTGCGCGTCACGCTTCACTTTTAGGGAGACCGGAAGCGAATCTATCAGCGCGGATATGGAGCCAAGGTCATTGTGGGTGTGGTGGTTGTGATGCCCATTATGGTCGTGGTTATGGTCATGATGATGCCTGTCATGGTCGTGGTCGTGGTGATGACCGTCATGATCGTGACCATGATGATGCCCGCCGGGTTCGGCGTCCTCGGATGCTTCTTCTTCACCATCGACGACGACCGACCAATGAAGCCCGTGTATCCCGCATGAGACGGCGGGTTCTGCTTTCACGGTTACACCGGGGAGTCCCAGTGCGTTAATATCGCGAATGAACGCTGCGCGATCATCCTTATCCAGCAGACCGAGCAGCGACGCCGCGATCATATCTCCGGCGGCGCCCATTGAGCATTCCAGATACAGTGTTTTCATGCGATTCCCTCCATTCGGTTGATACGATGTGCGATCACCGCCGCGCCGAAGCCGTTGTCGATATTGACCACGCTAACGCCCCCGGCGCATGAATTCAACATCGACAGCAGCGCGGACAGACCGCCGAAGTTCGCGCCGTAACCGATGCTCGTCGGTACCGCGATCACCGGGCAGCTCACCAGCCCGCCGACCACACTGGCCAGAGCGCCCTCCATACCCGCGACGACGATAATCACGCGGGCATGAGTCAGAATGTCACGCTTAGCCAGCAATCGATGCAGTCCAGCTACACCCACGTCGTATACGCGAGTCACGCGGTCGCCGAGCGTCTCGCAGGTCAGAGCGGCTTCCTCGCAAACAGGCATGTCGCTGGTGCCGGCCGATGCGACGACAATGTCTCCGACGCGCGTTATATTCTTATCCGGCGCGGCTACAGCCAGTCTGGCTATCGGGTGATACTCGACTGGTATCCCGACGGACTCCATCGCGTCGACGCCTGCCTGACCGACGCGCGTGATAAGGATATTAGTTATACACTTGCCCAGCATAGCGGTCACGATACCGGCGATCTGCTCCGGCGTCTTGCCTGCGCCGTATATCACCTCTCCCACACCCTGCCTCAGCGC
>JAISBH010000109.1 GCA_031266295.1 Oscillospiraceae bacterium
TAACGTCGATGGTCGCGGTCGGATGCGTCGCGTTATTTATGTTCGAACCGAACAAAGGCCCTATCAATCAGCTGCTCAAAGCGGTAACGGGCTTGCCGACTGAATCGCTGCCGAAATGGTTCTTCTCATCGAGGACCGCGCTGGGCACGGTCGTGGCGACGGTTGTTTGGAAACAGGCGGGTTATTACATGGTAATGTTTATGGGCGGACTGAAGAATATCCCATCCCACTTATATGAAGCGGCCAGGGTGGATGGAGCGGGTCCTGTGCGAACGTTCTTTTCCATTACATGGCCGATGCTGTCGCCAACTACGTTCATGGTGACAATACTGCTGTTTATCGCGTCGTTCCAGACGTTTGATATAATCAATGTGACGACCGAGGGCGGCCCAGGCCGCGCGACCAGCGTACTTGTGTTCAGGATATACAGGGAGGCATTCCGCGACTGGAAGATGGGGTATGCCTCGGCCATAGCGTATTTCCTTTTCCTTATCATATTGGTCGTTACGCTGGTTCAGTGGCATGGGCAGAAGAATTGGGTCAATGACGACTGACGGAGGCGGCGTATGTTAAAGCGGAATGTGTTTCTGGCGTGTCTGTTCATCGCGCTGCTGTTCGTCGCGCTCCTGATGGTTGTGCCGTTCGTGTGGATGCTCAGCGCGTCGTTCAAGAGCAACATGGAGATTTTCGAATCGCCCATACACTGGATACCCTCGGTATTCAGGTTTGACAACTACCGCAAGGTATGGATCGAGATCAACTTTATCAGTTTTTTTCTCAATTCGCTCAAGCTGTCGTCGGCTATAACCGTCGCGCAGCTGGCGACATGCTCGCTGGCCGCGTACTCGTTCTCGAAGATGCACTTTCCCGGACGTGACAAGATATTTGTAGCGTACCTCGCCACGATGATGATACCCTGGCACGCGATCATGATCCCCCAATTCATCGTCGTAAAGAGCCTTGGGCTATATAATTCACACTGGTCGCTGATATTGATACAGGCGTTCAGCGCGTTCGGCGTATTCATGCTAAGGCAGAACATGCTCAGCATACCCGACAGCCTGCATGAGGCGGCGAGGATCGACGGCTGCGGGTCGTTCCGCATATACACCAGCATAATACTGCCGTTATGCAAGACAGGACTGGCGACGCTGACGGTTCTGACGTTCAATGGCATATGGAACGACTACATGGGTCCGATGCTGTACCTCGATTCAGATAACTTGAAAACCGTGCAGCTGGGGCTGGCCTCGTTCAAGCGGCAATACAGTGCGGATTACGGTGCGATTATGGCGGGGACTGTCTGCTCAATAATACCGATCGTGCTGGTTTATATATTCGCGCAGCGGTACATTGTGGAAGGCGTGGCGTTCGCGGGGGTGAAGGGTTGATTCGGGGGAACCCCCTCTGCCGCTGCGGCGGCATCTCCCCCTAGGGGGGCGATGAGGGTTGTCGGTTACGTTACGAGATAGAGTATCGGAGCACAACCGGCAGTTCGAAGCCGATAGAATGTGTGTCACGATGGTCCAGGCGAAGCCTGGTCAGGATTCGAAAGGGCGGATAGCGCGGCGCATCCGCGCCTTCGGGAAGGGGACTCACGTCCCCCTCCCGACCTCCCCCGGGGCTTGAAACGAAAGAACGAATGCTACAATGAAGTAGTCAACTTACGTCATAGTGGCGGGGCGCAAGTAACTTAAAGCGCATTCGGTTCGCAAACCGAACAGCATCCCGCCGCAGCGACTTGTGCGGCATCCCAGGCACATTTGTGGAATTCTAAATTTGGAATTGCTGATATGAGCGAGGGCGCGCTTCGATATAAAAAGAGGGCGGATCACCGCCCCCCGGATTATTTGCGGACAACATAATTAAGTTACTCGGCTTCCTTCTCAGTCTCTTTGACGTAACCGGCGGCCGCTTCGCCCGTCGTTTCTTCTTTCGCCGCCTCGACCGTTATCGTATGCTCGACAACCTGCGCCGAACCGGGCGGAGGCTGCTGAACATCAATATCCAGCAGCGGCTTGCTGGGTGCGGTTGTGTCCGACAGGGAGTAGCGTCCCACCGGCAGTGAGAACGTCATGCTTCCATCGGAGTCTGATGATACCAGCAGCTCGACATCCGTTTCACCTATGTACGTACGCGCGTAGCCGGATATGACGAATGTTGACGTACACGGCTGGCCCTCATCGTCCAGAGCGCGGATATTGTAATCCTGCGCCAGTTTCGGCGAAATGACGCCCGCGCTCTCATCGAAGTACGCGCCGTCTAGCACATAGCCTGACGTGCCCACCTGCAGATCGTGAGGCAGTCCGTTGAGCAGATAGCCGTCCTGCGTCGTCACCTGCGTCACGCCAAACGACCCTGGCGGCAGGTTAGCGCGGATGATTCCTTCAGCGTCAGTCTCGACAGTTAAGTCGACGCGCGTGCGTTGATTGCGTTTCTTGGTCGTCATCTGGACGTCGCTCTCGCCCCTAATATTAAACGACGCCATGAACGGCAGCCCTGAATCCCCCGCCACCGACTTGATCTCGAAATCGTTGGTCAATTCTGGAGGAATCGGCGTGCCATAAGGGCTGACGAAATCGATGCTTGCGAGCTTTTGTTGGATGACGCTCTGCAGGTCCGCGGGGTCGATGGGCTGAGCCTCGTCGGCGTCTTGACCTGGTTCGTCGTCGGTATAAGGGATATCGTCCGCGTAGTCCGAGTCGTCGGAGATCAGTTCGACCAGGACGTTACCGTGTTTATGTATGTTCTGGCCGGTTGGCAGGCTGGTGACTGTTGGTATCGGCATGTCAGCCTCCTCGCGTGTCCGGGGACACGGTTCATTGGGCATTCAATCGAATAAAGAGCGCGCGGCCCGCGCGGCAAAACCGCCGCGTTCCGCGCGCTCCCAACAGTCTATGCGCTGGTTATCAGCCGTATAACGGGCCGAACGCCGCGCACGAGCGATAATCCGCGCCCTCCGGATCCTGGGTGCCGAACGCCGCCCATGCCGACGGCCTATACAGCTGATCGGCGGGAACGTTGTGCATGTTGACCGGGATGCGCAGCATGGCGGCCAGCGTGATGAAGTCCGCGCCGACATGGCCGAAGCTAAACGCGCCGTGGTTCGCGCCCCAGTTGGCCATGACCGAATACACATCCGAAAACGCGCCTTCGCCGGTCACTCTGGGCACGAAGAACGTAGTAGGCCAGGTCGGATCCGTGCGCTTGTTGATGACGTCGAATACATGGTCGGGTACGTCGACGCTCCAGCCCTCGGCGATCTGCAGTACGGGGCCGAGTCCGTCGACCAAATTCAGCCGTGTCATGGTCAGCGGCATTCCACCCTTGCTGAGAAGCTGGGATGAATACCCGCCGCCGCGGAAATAACCCAGGTCGGCGTAATCGTATTGAGTCGCGTTGACGCACTTGGCCGCTTCTTCGGGCTTGATGTCCCACCATGGCTTGATGCCGGGCTTGCCGTCTATCTCGCACTGACCGGAGGCTTCCAGCGTAACCGCGCCGGAATTGATCAGGTGGATCATGCCGCCCGATACGGGCCCGTCGGGCGTCCAGCCTGTCACACGCTTGATGGCGTCGGGCGACCAGTAGGTGCGCACGTCCGCGAACCCCTGCGACGTGTTCGTCAGCAGCTTGCCCATCAGCATGGCCAGCCCGTTCAGGTGATCGTTTTCAGTAGCGACGACGAACGGTTCGCGTATGCCGTTCCAGTCGAACGACGAGTTAAGCAGGCTCTCCAGGAAGTCGCCGTTGGGGAAATGGTCGTTCCAGTGCCGCTGCCCCTGGAAACCCGACGCCAGCGCGTTGTGACCCATCGCTTCCTCAGCGAACCCCAGCTCGTTCAGGCGCGGATTGCCTATCATCAAGTCACGGGCGATCATCAGCATCTTGATGTTGGTCAGCAGCGCCTCGCGCTTGGTTTTCGCGTCGTGCTGAGCCTCGGGCGGATTCTTGTCGAAACCAATGTTGATATTCGCATCAACCCACTTGACCGCGCGCTCGAACTCATCGGGATCGTATATACCCTCTTCCCACCTCCGCACGAACTCCGACATATCCACCGACTCGCTGCGCATACCGAATGTCTTCTCCAGCAATCCGGGGTTGACCATGCTGCCCGCGATGCCCATAGACGTGCCGCCCATCGACAGATAACTGCGGCCGCGCATAGTCGCGACCGCAATAGCCGCACGGCTGAACCGAAGCAGCTTTTCCTTGACGTCGTCGGTCAGGCGTGCATCGCCAGCGTCCTGCACATCACGGCCGTATATGCCGAACGCCGGCAGACCCTTCTGGTTGTGCGCGGCGAGCGCGGCGGCCAGGTATACTGCGCCGGGACGTTCGGTGCCGTTGAAGCCGAACACGGCCTTAGGGCGTATGGGATCCATATCCATCGTCTCGGAGCCGTAACACCAGCAAGGCGTGACGCTTATCGTCGCGCCGACGTTGCTCGCCTCGAACTTTGCGGCGCACTGCGCGGCCTCGTACACCCCGCCTATGCAGGTGTCCGCGATCACGCACTCGACGGGCAGACCGCAGCTGTGCTTCAGACTGCCGCTTAGGAATGAAGCGACCAGCTTGGCCAGGTTCATCGTTTGGTCCTCCAGGGATTCACGCACGCCGCGCCGACGGCCGTCGATCACGGGGCGTATACCAATCTTGGGTAACCCGCCTGCCAGCGCTGAGTGAGGCGGATTCATCTTAAACTCGGAAGCAGTTGCCATGAGGGTTCCTCCTTGTCATTTGACATTGGGAATAGTATACCATATTCGCGCAATCCATAACAGCGGAAGAATACACTGCTTGACGTAGAAAATTCGCGCGACGCGGCCGAGAAGCACCGCCGTTGCGAGGTTGAATAGCAATCATACTCCCCGCCCTCCCGCGCATACCCTTGCCCAGAACAGGGGGGTGCGGACATGCGCTACACAACCCGGTGCGGGCGGCGGATCAACAAGCATAAACATTCACGCAAAACAACGCGGACAATCCGAGGGAGAAAACCTGATCCATCCGCCGCGATCGTATCGGCGCGGAGATGGCTCAGGCTCATACTGATAATGCTGCTGGCCGTGCTGCCAGGCGTCGCAGGCGAGCGTTTCGAGACGGGGCAGCGTATAATGGTTTATGACACGAAGGCCGAAGCGTTGATCTCCATGCCGCTTGAACGATATGTGGAGCGTGCTCTTGCCGCCGAAATGCCCACGTCATACGGTCTCGAGGCGTTGAAGGCTCAGGCTGTCGCCGCGCGCACGCGGGCTGTCGCCGGGCACTGCGCGCGCTATCCGGAAGCAAACGTTTGCACCGATTCCGCCTGTTGTCAAGCGTATCTTGACGACGCGGGCCAGCGCGTGAAGTGGGGGCTGAGCTACCCATTGCTCCGCGCGAAGCTGGAGCGAGCGGTCGTCGACTCCGCCGGAAAGATTATCACGTATGATGGCAAACCTATCCTTGTGTTGTACCATGCCATCAGCGGTGGTCGGACGGAGGACGTCGAGCTGGTGTTCAGCGAGCCTCTGCCGTATCTTAGAGGGGTGGATAGTCCCGGCGAGGAGTTCGGTTCAAAGTATAAGGGGCGGGTCTCTGTTACGCGTGAGGAGTTCATCAAAACTATTAACGACGCGCTGCCAGAAGCTGCGCTCAATGTCGTCGAGTTGGAATCGCAGACGGAGATACTTCGGCGCAGCGAATCCGGTCGGGCGCTTGATATACGCGTCGGCGGCGTGAACATGGATGGACGCAGGATGCGCGGCCTGTTTGGTTTAAACAGCGCGAACTTCACCATAACATTTACAACCAAGGATGCTGTGTTCGATACGATAGGGTATGGTCACGGCGTGGGCATGAGCCAAGTTGGGGCGGAAGCGATGGCGCGCGGCGGGGCGGATTATCCGAATATCCTAACCCACTATTACACGGGCGTAAGTATTGCGGACTATCCGTAACCATACTAGGGCCTGTTCGAAAAATCTCGCGTGGGTCTTGAGGTGTCTTTTCCGTCCCCGCTTCGTCGCTGTTCCGGTCGACGGATCTCCAGTCCGCCTCCCTCCACGCTCCTTGTGGGGACGAAAAATCCACCCCAATCCCCACCGCGATCTTTTTCGAACAGACCCTACGCATCGGATGAATCCGACAGCTTCGCTGCGGAATTGCTGCATAACAGAATAGGTGCGCCCCCGTTTCGCCAGAATAAACCATGTGGATGAGTACACATGAGACGGCGAACGGGGGATTTTTATTATGAAGTCAAGGCTAGAGGCGTTTCGCGGAGCGTTGGGCAAAGGGTTCCAGTGTTGGGCGGGCTGGATGGAGAAGCAGGGATTCTATGTTATGGTGGGGTTGTGCCTGGCAGTCGTCGTGAGCAGCGCGCTGTGGACACGTCAGACAACGCCTGAATCACCGCCCGAGAGCGTGGCGGTGGGGGATGCGGCGGATTTCCAGCAGAAACTAGCTGATGTGATGAAGACCGTCACGCCAGAGATAACGCCAGCACCGACGCCCACGCCTCCGCCACGGTGGATCAGGCCATTATCGGGTGAGATATTACGCGAATTCTCGCCGAACGAGATGGTGTATCAGCCGACTATGGATGGTTGGGCGGTGCATCCGGCGGTGGACGTTGCGGGAAGAGTCGGAGAGCCCGTGCTCTCACCAACCGACGGCAAGGTTTACGCGGTCGAGAACGACGCGCGGTACGGTCTCACCGTAACGGTCAAACTGGAGGATGGGTCGATGCTAAGCCTGATGGGACTGAAATCCGCGTCGGTGGCCATGGGCGACAACTTGACGACAGGGCAGTCGGTCGGTACGGCGGGGGGGAACATGGCCGCTGAAGCATCAGATCCAGTGCATGTACATATATTCTGGGAAAAAAACGGCAAGACACTGGATTCATCGTTGATGTGGGATTAATTATTATGGAGGACAGAGTATGTGTGGAATAATGGGCGTGGTCGGAGCAAAGGACGCTGTGTCAATATTGGTGGAAGGGCTGCAGCATCTGTCCTACCGCGGGTATGACGCGGCGGGAGTCGCTGTCCTCACGGATAAAGGCCAAATAGAGATCCGAAAGTCGGCGGGTTCGTTGGATAAGTTGAAATCACTGCTTGTCGGCGAACCGGTGAACGGGCGTACGGGCGTCGGCCACACACGCTGGGCGACGCACGGCGCGCCGACGGATTGCAACGCGCACCCGCACACCGACGCGTCAGGCAAGCTAGCGGTCATCCACAACGGCATCATTGAGAACGAGCGCGCGTTGCGCCAGAAACTGGCGGGCGAGGGTTACGTATTCCGGTCTCAGACGGACACGGAGGTCGTTGCGCACTTGATAGCCAAGTATCTTGGCGAGACATGCGATCTGCACTGCGCTCTGCAAAAGACGCTCCAGATAATCTCCGGAGCGTATGCGCTGGTTGTGATGTATGCCGATGAGCCAGACCGCATCTACGCGGCGCGCAAGGATAGCCCATTGGTGATCGGCATCGGCAAAGACGCGGGATATGTGGCGAGCGACATCCCGGCGCTGCTGCCATATACCCGCGAGATGCTGCTGCTCGAGGATGGCGACGTTGCGCGCGTGACCAAGGACGCCGTGATAGTGTGGGATCGCGACGACGTCATAACGGAGCGGTTACCAAAGACTATCACATGGGATCAGGAAGCCGCCGACAAGGGCGAGCATATGACGTTCATGGATAAGGAAATAGACGAGCAGCCTGACGCCGCCGAGCGTCTGTTAGCCTCGCCGCTGATGCGCCATGCCGTACCTGAACGCGTCTCGTTCGTGGCGTGCGGATCGGCGTACCACGCGTCTATAATCGGCCGCGAACTACTGGGCAGGCTGGCGCAGATCCCTGCGGATGTTAAGATCGCCTCAGAAATGCGGTATGAGCCGGAACTGCCGCTGGATGATACGCTCTGTCTGGCGGTGAGTCAATCCGGCGAGACTGCGGATACATTGGCCGCGCTGCGCCAATCGAAACGCAGAGGCGCAAAAGCTGCCGCTATTGTGAATGTTCAAGACTCGTCGATAGCGAGGGAAGCCGAGTCCGTGCAGTGGATGCACGCCGGACCGGAGATAGCCGTCGCGACCACGAAAGGCTATACTACGCAGATATTGTCGCTGCTGCGGCTGGCGCTGGAGTGGGGGAAAACTCGGGAGGTATTGTCGGCGCGGGACGCTCGAGAGTGGGAGGAGCAGCTGAACCGGATTCCGGGGCTGATGCGCGAGACTCTGGCGGATCGGGATCGGGTGGATCAGTTCGCGACTGCGCATATAGCGCCGCGGCTGGTGTTCTTCATCGGGCGCGGGCTGGATTATGCCACAGCTTTAGAGGGCGCGCTGAAACTGAAAGAGATATCGTACCTGAACGCGGAGGCATACGCGGCGGGCGAACTGAAGCACGGGCCGATCGCGCTGATAGAGAACGACGCGCTGGTAGTTGCAGTGTGCACGCAATCGGAACTGACGTCGAAGACGATCTCGAATATACGCGAGGTGAAAGCGCGCGGCGCAAGCGTACTGGCGCTGTGCCGCAAGTCGGACGAAGCGAGGCTGAAAGCCGAGGCGGACGAGGTATGGACGCTGCCGGACGCGCCGGACGCAGTGATGCCGCTGCTGGCGATATTGCCATTGCAGCGGCTGGCGTACGAGACCGCGTTGCTGCGCGGCTGCAGCGTTGATAAGCCAAGGAACTTGGCCAAGAGCGTTACTGTGGAATAGTCAAAGCCCAAGCGACAGCAATTCCAAATTTGGAATTCCACAAATGTGCCTGGGATGCCGCACGAGTCACTGCGGCGGGACGCTGTTCGATCTCCGGATCGAATGCGCTTTTAAGTTTGTAGCGCCCCGCCACTATGATGCAAGTTGACAACTTCCTTACAGCATTCTTTATGGCGGGGCGCTTCGTGGTTCTTCGTTCCAAACCCGGGGGAGGTCGGGAGGGGGATCGCAATCCCCTTCCCGAAGGCGCGGATGCGCCGCGTCCCAGACCCTGCGAAGGGCTATCCGCCCTTTCGAATCCTGACCAGGCTTCGCCTGGACCATCGTTTGCACACAAGCCGTCGGTTTCGGCCAACCTGTTGTGCTCCGATAGTCTGTTTTGTAACGCAAACCGTCCCCCCGTTCTCCCGTTCCAAGCCCGGGGGAGGTCGGGAGGGGGATCGCAATCCCCTGCCCGAAGGCGCGGATGCGCCGCGCTATCCGCCCTTTCGAAACCTGACCAGGCTTCGCCTGGACCATCGTGATACACAATCTACCGGCTTCGGATAGCCGGTTGTACCTGGATAGTCTATCCCGTAGCGCAACCGATTCTCCGTTGCTTGCGAACCACATCGTAACCGACAACCCTCATCGCCTCCCTAGGGGGAGATGTCGCCTCAGCGATAGAGGGGGCCTCCCGCAGCCGCCAGCAATCCCAAATTTGGAATCGCTGCCCAAGCGATGGCTCCGGCGTTATACGCCGGAGCCGTCCAGCTCCTCGACTACATGACCTACGGCTCGCGCGACAGCGCCTTGACGGAACGGGTTGGACAAGTTCGCCAAGGTCAGCAGCGCGAAGTATCCCTGGCTGCCGCCTGCGCGGCACAACCGTAGATAATCCTCCCAAGCGGCGTCCGGACTGGTCTTCATACGACCGTATAGCTCGAACGCGCATGTCTGCGCCAGAGCGTAATCGATGTAGTAGAACGGGTACAGGAACACATGCTGTTTCTGCATCCAGAATCCGCCGCCGTCGAGGAATGCGTTTCCGTCGTAGTCGCGCCAAGGGAGGTATTTCGTCTCGATATCCTTCCATACCTTTCGGCGTTCGGCGCTGCTCATCGTCGGATTCTCGAACACGCGGTGCTGGAATTCATCTACGCTGACCAGGTACGGCACTACCATGAACGCGTCGGCCAGGTGGGTGTATTTGGCCTTAAAGGCGTTATCCTCGCCGAATAGATCCTTCAGCCAAGGGTAGGTGAAGTGCTCCATGGCCATTGAGTGGATCTCGTTGATCTCGCTGGTGGAACCATAGTACTCCATGATGGGTTGGGTGCGGACGGCGGTGTAACCCGCGAACGCGTGCCCCGCCTCGTGAGTCAGCACGCCGACGTCGGCCGCTGTGCCGTTGAAGTTGGAGAATATGAACGGCGCGTTGTACGCGGGCAATCCGGTGCAGTACCCGCCCAGGTGTTTGCCAGGACGCGAAGTCAGGT
>JAISBH010000050.1 GCA_031266295.1 Oscillospiraceae bacterium
GGCGACGTCTTCCAACCCTGGCCCAGATCCTCGGCGGCGCGCCAAGACGCGCCCTCGGTCGTCGCCATGCCTCCCTTGCCCTTTTCACCCGTCATATTCTCCGCCGATATTGAGCGCGACTCCGCATCCGACAGGCGGGACAGATTGCCCATGTTCATGCCCAGGCCGTTGAATCCCATAGCGTTACTCCTTACGCGGCGCGCGGCTATATCTGATATTCCGACCGCGCCAGCACCTCTTCTTGCATCGTTGGCGACAATTTGACAAAATAATCGCTGTATCCGCCGATTCTTACCAACAGATCCCTGTATTCCTCCGGATTTTCGCGCGCCTTGAGCAGCGTTTCCTTATCTACCGCGTTTATCTGCAGTTCAAACCCGCCGCGCTCAAAGTACGCGCGAACGAGCGCGGCCATCTTGCCGATCGATCCCGCGGAGAACATCTTCTTTGAGAACTTCATGTTTACCGCGACGCCGCCTATGAACTTATGGTGATCCCATTTCGTGCTTGACAGAATCGCGGCGGTCGGCCCGGCTATCTCGCGTCCCTGCGCTGGCCCGGAGCCGTCGCCCAGAGGGAAGCCCATACGCCGGCCGTCCGGAGAAGCGCCCGTCTCCTTGCCGAACTCGTCGTGCATTATCCAGCAGAATAGGCTTGGAACCAGATAGTTTTCATCGCGCTGTTGGTATTGTTCAACCTCATGAGTCAGCCATTCGGTCAGCATGATTGCGTACTTATCGACGCAGTCCGCGTCATTGCCATACTTGGGCGTTTTGTTCACGATCCGCAGCCGGAGCGATTCATATCCAACGAAGTCCGCCGCCAGCGCGGCGCGCAGCGTATCAAACGAAACGTCCCCTCCGAAAACCAGCCGCTCAATAACGGTCAGCGCGTCCGCCACGTTGGACAGCCCGACGAACGACGGCATTATCCAGTTATAGCGCGCTCCGCCAGCCTCAATGTCGACGCCTCGTTCCAGACAGTCGTTCACGAAGCAAGAAAGCAGCGGATCGACGATGTACTTCGCGCGTTCCTCACGCCGCATCGTTTCACGCGCGAGATTCTCCCGGATGCCGTCTGCGATGTGTGCGCAGTAGGTTTCGATAAGCGACTCCATCGAGGGATAATCGCGGTCGAGCACGTCCAGCAGTTTCTGCACCAGGTTCATGTACGGGCTGGCTACCCACACGTTTGACGAGGCGATCGGCGTTATTTCCACGCACGTGGAATGGATGTACTCATGCGAGTACTCGTCCGGCATACCGTGGAAGCGCAGTCCCTTAGAGATGACGTCGTCGTTGAATAAAGCGGGATGAGAGCGGCCTTCGCCCAGTATCTCGCAGGCCAACTGAAGGTCGGCCTCGGGCGTGTCCTTGCACCAGCAAAGGCCTATGCCGGGATAGACCAAGCGCGTATGGCTTATGGAGAGTAGGGACATGCGCGTCAGATCGTTGGAAACGACGCGGCCATCACGATCCCGCCCTCCTACCATCCAGCCCGCCGCCAGGCCTTGAGGTATCCGCACGGACATCAGTATAGCAAGACAGTCGATCAGCGTCTGCGTGTCGTACCGCGTGATTTTGCCAGACGCGACGTCTTTTTCATAGTAGGGCAGCAGGTATCTGTCAGGCCTGCCGAACTGATACAGATGCGGGCCGACAAAGAACGGCTTACCGCTGAGCGCGAAGGTAACGAACTGTATGCTTTGCACGGCCTCATAGAAACCGGACGCGGGATTGCGCGGTACGTTCGTCAAGTTCCGCGCTATAGTCAGCAATTCCTGTTTGCGGCGCGGTTCCCCGCACTCCGCCGCTATCCGGCGCGCCTCGTCCGCGTGACGCTCGGCAAAGCGAATCAACCCTTCTAGCGCGCGCGTGCAGGACGCGTAGAATACGTCCCGACGCATATCCCGCGCGATGGTCAGGTCAAGGGTTGAACGCCTGGACTCAATGTCGGCGATAATGCCTGATGCGCCTTTCGACAGCAGCAACGCATAATCGATCGCCATGTGAGAGGCTTGACCTTCGACCGACGGCAGTAGTTTCCGCGCTTGAAGCAGCTGATCGTACTCCAGCCGTTCAGCGGCGATCAGCGGCGTTTGAGGCTGTCGGCCAGCCAGCAAGTCATCCGGCCCAATATAGACTGGAACCGTGTCGAACATTCCGTACATCGCGTCCGCCACGCGCACGGCGTACGGTCTGGATCTATCGTTATCGGTTAGAGCCTTATAGAATCGGTAGGCGAATGGGGTATAGTCAACGCCGCCCACGAGCGGTTCCAGTCGCAAACGTTCGATACGATCCTTGTCATAATCCGCCGCGCCATTGCAGCTCATACAGCAATACCTTCCTTGCCAAGCGTCTTTTTAAATATCACTTCGATTCCAGTTTTGCCAGTACCGCGTCGATCTGCTTCGCCCACTCTTCAGCGTCGCGCGAGCCGATCAGCGTTTCCACAACCGTTCCGGTTTCATCCAGGAAGAACGTCGTCGGCACATATTGCAGCGATGCGAGGAATTTCTCCCTCAATGACGCGTCCGGCAGGATCACCAGGTATTCCGCTTGGGCGTTGGCAAGCAGCGTGTTTGCCTGCTCGATTACTTTGTTGTCGGGTTTGCCTGTGGTCGCAATCACCCCGTCCTCCAGAAGACCTACGAGCTGCACTCCTTTGCTTGCGTACTCGGCGGCGACCAAGCCCAGGTCTGGCAGCTCGGCTATGCAAGGCGGACACCACGTGGCGAATACGTTGAGGATAGTCAGCTTGTTTCCGGCGAAGGTGGACTCCGTTATCTCTTCACCGGAGAGCGACACGGTGGTAAAGGTGAACGGCCACGCGGACGCGCTGTCCAGTCCGTCAGCCTGATCCACGCTAGCGACGGGTCCAGCGCACGCAACCGTTAAAATGACCACCGCAAACATTAGCGGCAGAACAATGAGTCGTTTCATCATATTAGTTATCACTTCCTCACGTTTCATTTGACACAAGTGCGGCGAATAGGTTCCACCCGCCGCGATCACGTTGCTTTAATCTTGCTCTAATCCCCGCTTGCCTCGAGTTCCCTCTTTATCTCATGAATCTCCTCTATCGACAACGTCGAGAACTCAGCTATCTCGTCGATTGGTCTGTTCCTCTTTATCATTCTTATGGCAGTGTCTCTGTAACTGCGTTTTATTCCTTGACTCAATCCTTGATCAATGCCCTGCTCGATGCCCTGTTTAATGCCCTGCTCAATGCCTTGTTTTAACCCCTGATCCAATCCCTGCTGGAGTCCATTTTTGAGTCCCTGCTTAAGAGCGTGATCCAGGAGAGCCCGTTGATCCAACTCGAAAAGCCACTGCCTTTCGGCCAATTCGCGCACCCTTTCCTCGGCGGACAGATGCTTGAGCACGCCTATGCTTCTGCGAACCTCCGGGTGCTGTTCCGCTAGCATATTGAACTCC